>WJIW01000119.1 GCA_014730065.1 Armatimonadia bacterium
AGGCCTTCGAGCCGCAGAACGACGGAGTTGGTGGGCCAGCGGGGTGTTCGGCGATCGGGCTCCTCGTCGCCGCGAACCGTCACCTCGTCGAGGGCGAACCTCAGCTCGGTGTCCATCTGGGGCCGAAGGGTGTGGCTGGGACCGATCTGCCAGGCGGCGGCGTTCAGCTCGGGCTCCGCGGGCCAAGGCAGCTCGGTGATGTCCGCCGAGAGGGTCGCTTGCAGCGGGCCTCGCAGCTCGGCCTTGAGGCTGATGGCGTCGGGCCGCCGCCGGATCCAGAGGGGGATACGCAGCCAAGCGTTGTCGGCGTGGACCGGCTGGATGATCCACCGGGTGGCGGGCGCGCCATCCCACTCGGTCAGCTCGATCCGGTGGCCGACCTCGACTCGCTCCACGGGCCCGCTTGGGTGGCGTGAGGTGCGGTAGAGGGCAGCCCGGGTATGGATGCTGCCCGCGGGCGAGATCCCGCCGAGGGTCTCGAAGCATGGGATGTGGTCGTGGAACGGCCGCGAGAAGGCATCATCGGGGTATCCGGCATAGTCCTGGGCGAGGACCATACGGTCGCCGTCCCAGACCCACGCAGCCGCCGCGACGGCTCCGGCGGCTTTGATGAACTCACGTCGATCCATACCCTTGGGGCCCATATCGATTCGCTCCTCGCGAGCGATGTTCGCGGGGAGGAGGGTAGGGGCCTCTCGCTAGCCACGCCACCGGAAGGGCGACAGGCTCGTGTCCCGGTCCAGGGGGTCGAGACCCTCCAGGCGCTTCAGGTACCCGACGAGCAGGTAGGTGAAGGGAGTCGCCAGGGCTTCGTAAGCCGTCTTCAGAACCACGTTCGCATAGAACACCTGCACCACCAGGCCCGGCTCCCAGACGCCCCAAAAGGCCGCGAAGACGAACACCCCCGAGTCGATGGACTGGCCCACCACCGTGCTGCCGATGGTGCGGATCCACAGGAAGCGGCCCCGGGTCTTCACCTTCAGCTTGGCCAGCACCGCGCTGTTGGCGAACTCGCCGCACCAGTACGCCAGCGCGGACGCGCCCACGATGCGGGGCGTATTGCCCAGGATCGCGGCGTAGGCCTCCTGCTGGCCCCAGCTCGGGTCGGCTGGCAGGTGCACGGCGAGGGCGGCACAGCCCGCGAGCAGCAGGTTGCAGCCCAGTCCGATCCAGATGGTCCGACGCGCCTGGGCGTAGCCGTACACCTCCGTCAGGATGTCCCCGAAGATGTAGGTGACGGGGAACAGCATGGTGCCGGCGTCGATGGGCCAGCCGAAGAAGGACACTGGCTTGACGGTGATCACGTTGGAGATGAGCAGGGACGCCACGAAGACGCCGGTGATGACGTCCCGGGCGCGATAGCCCTTGGCGGGTCGGGTCGGCTCGTCGATCGGCTTACTGGGCATACTCTACCCCTCGGTGTCTCCGTCCCGCCTCAGGTTTCTGCCGCCGGGCTCCGGGGGCCTTGCGCGCCCGACCCCGATGGTCCAGAATACCTGCGTGCCAACGTAGCTCAGTCGGTAGAGCAGCGGTCTTGTAAACCGCCGGTCGCCGGTTCGAATCCGGCCGTTGGCTCCACCTCGAAACCAGCGGCGAAGGCCTCCGCCCACGCGGAGGCCCGCCTGACCCCCACGGCCGAAGCGGCCTCCCTCAAAACTCATCGAGCCCCGGGCCGTCTAAGTCGTTGTTCTATTCGGCGGCACTGTCGATCCCGCCGCCGAGAGGAGATAGCGAAGCCATGCGCAACCTGCTCATCGCCGCCATCGGACTCGCTCTGTCGATGGCGATACCGGCCGCGGCCCTGGAGACGGCCCTGTTCGTCGATGGCGATGGAGTCCGGCTCCGCAGTCAGCCGAGCCTGGAGTCCAGCGTCCTAGGTAAGCTCCACCGGGGGGATGAGGTCAGGATCCGCTCGGCCGACGGCCAGTGGCGCGAGGTATGGGTGCCCAAGAGCAGGCAGGTTGGCTGGGTGGCCCACTGGCTGCTCGCCCAGGTGCCACCGGAAGGCAACCGCCGGGACATCGCGTACGTGGATGCCGACCGCCTGAACCTCCGCACGGGCCCCGGCGAGGCCCATGGCCGCAAGGGCATTCTGGAGCGCGGCACTCAGGTCGACGTGATCGCCTACCATGAGCAATGGCGGAAGATCCGGGTCCCCAGCAATGGCGAGTTCGGCTGGGTGGCCGGCTGGCACCTCAAATCCACGGGCTCGGGGGGCTCGTCGAAACCCTCGTACTATGGTGAGCACCGATGGGTGGGCGCCGACCGCCTCAACCTCCGCACCAATCCCAGCACCGGCGGCGAGCCCATGGCCGTGCTGCTGGAGGGCCACAAGGTCTACCTCATGAGCATGCAGGGCGAGTGGGTGAAGATCCGAGTGGAGGACGGGCCCATCGGCTGGGTCCACCGGGACTACCTCAAGACCGAGCGGCCCCACGGAGCCGATGGCGGCCTGCTCGGCGGTGACCGGGAGGCCGACCCCGACTCCACATGGGGCGCGCCAAGGTGGGTCGGTGTGGATGAGCTGTACCTGCGGCCCGGGCCCGACACCGAGAACAAGCCCATGGCCATCCTGACCCGAGGCAAGAAGGTCTATCTGATGTACCTCCAGGAGGAATGGGCTCAGGTCCACGTCCACGGCGGGGACATCGGATGGGTGTTCCGGGACTACCTGAAGCAGGACCCCATCGAGGGCTACGGCGGCTCCATTGTCGCGGTAACCGAGCGCCAAGAGGAGGAGTCCTACGATACCCGCCTCGATAGCCTGATCGACAGCATGAGCGACGACCAGGCCATCGTGACCAAGCAGGGCTGCAACATCCGGCAGGGCCCCGGCACGGGATTCAGCGTCATCATGAAGGCGGGGCAGTACGACAGACTGACAGTGCATGGACAGGCCTCCGGCTGGCTGAAGATCACCACCGCCGGAGGCCAGCAGGGCTGGATTGCGTCCTGGCTCTGCTCGACCCGGGTGGAGCCTCCGGCCCTCCCCGCCAGTGAGGTGCCTCAGCCGCCTTCACGGGCCGTCGTGGCGGGGCAGGGGGATCCGCTGGGCATGGGCAAGCGCATCGCCGAGCTGGCCCTGGGCCAGATCGGCCGGCCGTACGTATGGGGCGCGGAATCGCCCAGTAGCGGCTTCGACTGCTCGGGGCTGGTGTACTGGTCCCACGGCGAGGTCGGCATCAAGATGATGCGGACCACCTGGGACCAGTGGGATGACCCCAGAGGCAAGGCGGTGCCAACGGAGTCGCTCCAGCCCGGCGACGTGGTCTGCTTCGCGAACACCTACCGTCGCGGCGTGTCTCATGTGGGGATCTACATCGGGGACGGGGAGTTCGTCCACGCGCCCGGTCGCGGCAAACCGGTGCGGATCGACACATTGTCGAGCCGCTCTCGGAGCTATTGCGGAGCGCGGCGGTTCTACTAGGGAGAGCGTGTGATGGGACGAGGACTATACCTGGCATGGGCGTGTGTCATCGCCATCGCTGCGGCGTCCGTATCGAGCGCAGCCGAGGGACGGTACTTCGTGGCAGGCCCGGGCCTCTCGGCCCATGCTGAGCCGCAGGCTGGGGCGGAGATCGTCGGTGACCTCCAGCCGGGGGCGGAGCTGCGTGTCACTCGGGCCCAGGGCCTTTGGCGCCGGGTCACGGGGCCTACGCTCGATCGGCCCGCGTGGGTTCCCGCATGGGCCCTGACTGAGACCGACCCGCACGGAGGGGGCCAACGGTCGGTCGTGGTGAGCCGGGACGTCAACTTCCGGGTCGAGCCCCGGCCGGACGCCGATCTGATGGCTGTGCTGACCCAGGGGCAGGGGGTAACGGTCCTCGCGGAGGCTGGTGGCTGGGCCCGGATCCGCATTGATGGAACCAGGCTGATCGGCTACGCGCCCGCGTGGGCCGTCCGCGCGGGCGAGGCCGAGCTGGCCACGGCCGCCATGGAGGTGCAGCCCGCACCCGACCGAGGCCAGGCCCGGTACGTCACCGTGAGCGGCCTGTACCTGCGGGAGAGCCCTTCGATCGAATCCGAGCCCGTGAGCCTCTTGGGTGAGGACGCCATCGTGTACCCGCTGGAGGTCGCCGGGGAGTGGGTCCATGTGCGCGTCCACGAAGGACCGACCGGCTGGGTGAGCCGGCTGTACCTTTCGGCGACGCCGGACACCGCTCCGAGCGGAGGGCCAACCACCTTGACCCAGGCGGCGAACCTGGCTCGCGGCGGGATCAACCAGCGGGTCGAGGCCCTGGGTGACAACCAGGGCATGGTGTACCAGGACCGGGTCAACGTACGCGCTGGGCCTTCGGACCAGTTCCAGGTCATCGCCACCATGCCCGCGGGCGTCATGTTCCAGATCCTTGGCCAGTCCAGCGGGTGGTACAAGGCCCGGTTCGTGGATGGCACCGACGGGTGGGTGGCGAGCTGGCTCTGTGTGGCCAACTCCATGCCGGGCCCGGGCGGCGGACCGGTGACCATCGTGCAGCCCGAGCCCCAGCCTCAGGCCCAGCCGACGGGCGGGCAGCCTACCGCCATAGGCAACGAGATCGCCCGGCTCGCCATGAGCCAGCAAGGCAAGCCTTACATCTGGGGAGCCGAGGATCCCGGCGTGGGGTTCGACTGCTCGGGCCTCGTCCTGTGGGCACACAACCAGGTCGGTGTGTCGGTGCCCCGCGTGACCTTCGATCAGTTCAAGACGGGCCTCTACGTGGACCCTAGCCAGCTCATCCCCGGCGACTCGGTCTTCTTCGCCAACACCTATACGGGCGGGGCGTCCCATGTGGGGATCTACGTGGGATCAGGGTACTTCGTCCACGCACCGGGCACGGGCCAGAAGGTTCGGGTCCAGCCCTTGGCGGATCGGTTCGATGACTTCTGCGGCGCGCGCCGACTGTACGTTCGGTGATGGCTGCAAGGGCCGGCAAGCGAAGAGCCCGCCGAGGTGACTCGACGGGCTCGCGGATCCTGAATAGCCATGGGAGCAGCTAGTCGGCCGTTAGGCCCGGTGGAGTGCCGCCCAGGCCGGGGGGAGGGTTGCCACCCAGGCCGGGGGGCGTGACGGTGGCCCGCTTCTTCGATTTCTTGGTCTTGTACTTGCCGCTAAGCTCGAACTCGCCTTGAGCGACAGCGGTGAGGCTTCCATCGCGGTTGACCACGATACTCTCGCTGGCGCACACATAGGACAGGTAGTGCTCGAACTTGGTCAGGCCAAGCGCCTTGCCCGGATGGTACGTGGTACCCTCTTCGATCTCGTCAGGCATGTCGCTCAGGAAGTCGTCCAGCTCCTCATCGCCAGGAGCCTTGTCCTTGTCGGCTTTGCGGTAGGTGGCCATTGAAGCGCTGATCACCGAGGCCTGGCTGGCGTCGACGTCGACATCGACGCGCTCGTAGTCGTCCGGTCCACGGACCTCGATCTCGACCTGGCCGGCGGGAATCTCGTCGACATAGAAGATGCCATTGGCGTTGGTGGTTGTCCTCACAGTGGTGCGGGCGGCGACGCTGCTGCCCTCATTGTACTTGATCGTCACGTCGGCACCTTCCAGCGGCATCCGCTCCGCTGTAGCGTCGACCACGTACCCGGCAGCGGTAACGGGTCCTTTGCCGGGCGGGATGCTACCCCCACTGTAGTAGTTCTCGATGGTCTCATCTGGTACAAGCTCGGCGCCGCCGGTGCTGCACCCAGCCAGCATGATCGCGGCCAGGGCGGCTAGGGCAAGTGCCAACGGGATTCTCATCCAGACCACTCCTCGAGCGGACCCTCTTCTTCGATGGGCGGCCACGACATGCCGTCGAGCCACTCCTGTACGTCCGGTCCGCTTCCCCCCTGCAAATGGTACAGGTACCTGCGGCACAGAAGCAATCGATCAGGATCCTCCAGAACCGCCTCCTGCTCGGAGGGAGCGTTTGACCTAAGTACTTCCATAGCCGCCAGCGCCTCTTCGAGCAATTCGACTTCTGTGTCGGGATCATCGGTGATGCGAGCCAGACTGCCAGCGGCGCGTATGGTGCCGTCCACATCGCGCATCTCCCGGCCCAGATCCAAGGCTCGCTGAGCCTCCTCGGCTCGCCCCGCTTGCGGTCCGTGTAGCGCCAGACCGATGCGGGCTTCCATCTCCACTCCTTTGGCGCCGACGTGCTCGGCGCGCTCCCGCACGTCGAGCAGCTCCCGGGCCCCGTCGCCCCCCGCCGCCGAGAGCCGTGCGCCCAGGGCTTCGGCGCCCAGCGCGGGGACGGTGAGCCGGAGGTCCGCGAGGACTCGCTGGGCCTCCTCGGCATGATACCGACCCTCGTCGAGGCGGCCCGATCGCTCCAGCACCTTGGCCAGCTCCAGCTCGCAGACGCCCTTGGCCCGGTCATCGGTTCCCCGCACGGCGGCTCGCAGAGCGCCTTGGGCCACCGCCGCGCCATCGGCCAACCGACCGATCAGCGCCGTGCACCAGCCCTGGGCGGCCTGGCACATCAGCGCCCGGGCCTCCTGTCCGGCGAAGGCGGCGAGCTGCCGGGAGAGGTCCAAGCGCTCCATGGCTTGGGCGACCCGACCCAGCCCTGCCAAGGCGAGACCGGCGTTATAGAGAGACTCCACACGCTGGTCGGGCAGCGCGAGCACGTCGGCCTCCCGCTCGCACTCCATGGCCGCCATGAGGGCCGACTGTAGGTCGCCGAGAGCCAGGAAGATGTTCACCTGATTGGCCCGGGCATAGCAGGCCGCTTGGGCGCCCTCCTTCGGGTCGGGAGCATCCTCTTGGGTGGCGAGCACGTGGGCCAGGGCCTCGAGGGCCAGATCCAGCTCGCCCGACTGCTCGAATAGGCTCGCCAGGCCGATCTGCCCGCGCCACCGGGCTTCCCAGTTGGCGGAGCTGGCGACCCTCTCGAACTCATGCTTCGCGTCCTCGAAGCGGCCCAGACTAGCCAGGGCGGCGCCCAGACTCTGGGTCACCTGGAGCGTCATGGGCTCATCGCCTAGTCGCTGATACAGCTCTCGTGCCCGGCGCAGGGGGTCGACCGCCAAGTCGCCCTCCCGGCGCTGGGTTCGGACGTTGCCCGCCCGGAAGCTGGCATCGGCCTCTTCCCGCATCCTGCCTGCGAGCCGGGCCAGTGCCACGATCCGCTCGGTGGTACGCAGGAGTCCGTCGGGATCGGGTCCCCGGGACTGGGCCCGCGCCAGGTCCGTGAGGTCTGAGAGGGCGGCATCGACGTTGGGAGGGGGGATGTCCTCCTGAGACGCGGCGGGGGGCGGGGCCAGGTACCCCACGTCGCCATCGGTCTCGCTGGCCGGCACGATGGCGGGCAGGGGAGTGCCGTTCTCGTCGGGGACGATCACCCCGGTCTCCCCGAAGAAGTAGGCCATGGGCTTCTCGACGGCCTGGGCGATGCGTTGCAGCCGATCGGTCTGGGCCAGGGTCGCCCCGGAGTAATACTGGTAGATGAGCGCACGGGAGCAGCCCGCGATCTGCGCGAGCTGTTCGGCGGAGTACCCCGACTCCTTGGCCGCGGCCTGGATGAGCTTACCCTGGGCGCGTCGTCCCTCGCGTGTGCTCAGATCCATGCTATCTTCCCGTCCCTGTCCGCATCGTCGGTAGGGGCGCCCAAACGACGCCTTACCCACATTCGGGCGCAACCCAGGCTAGCCCTACCCCGGCAGGCGACATCTCGCATTCTATGGAAGCATCTAGTGCGTATATGCCCTACCCGGAGGTCTGCCATGCTAGAGAAGGTAGATTTGTCGCAAGCCCTTGCCAAGTCAGCCTACAAAGAGGCTAGCGATGAGCTTGAGATCCGGCTTGGAGCAGCTCAGCGTCGGGCCCGCGAGCTGGGCCTGCGGACCGTCGTGCTGCTGGAGGGGTGGGACGCCTCGGGCAAGGGCGAGGTGATCTCGGAGCTGGCGGCGTCCTGGGATCCCCGTGGCTTCGATGTCCACGTCTTCAAAGCCCCCACCGACGAGGAGCGGCTCTTCCCCTTCCAGGCACGCTTCTGGCGCAGGCTGCCGCCGGCGGGTGGGATCGGCATCTTCAACCGATCCTGGTACCGCCGGGTGCTCGACGAGCGTGTGGAGGCGCGGATCAGCGAGGACCAGTGGCGCGAGGCCTTCGATGAGATCATCCGGCTGGAGCGCCAGCTCATCACCGATGGCTACTTGGTCCTGAAGTACTTCCTGCACATCGATAAGAAAGAGCAGAAGCGCCGGTTCAAGGCCGTGTCGGAGGATCCCGTCTTCGCCTGGAAGGTCGGTCCCGAGGAGCGGCGGCGCCGGCGCAAGCGCGACGCCTATCACGAGGCCACGGAGGAGATGCTCGCCCGGACCAGCACGGGTCTGGCTCCATGGGAGATCATCCCCGCCACCTGTCTCCGCCATGCCCGCATCGCCGTGGCCCAGTCGGTGCTGGCGGCGATGGGCCGGGCCTGCGACGAGCTGCACCGGGCACCCGATCCAGCACCCGACGACAGCAGCCAGGAGGAGCCAGAGCAGTGGATCCGCCCGGCCAACCCCCTCGACCGAGTCGACTTGTCCAAGACTCTCGATGACGACGATTACGACCGCCAGCTCGACGACCTCCAGGAGGACCTACTGCGGCTCCAGCACCGGGTCTACCAGGCCCGAGTACCGGTGGTCATCGTGTACGAGGGCTGGGACGCGGCGGGCAAGGGAGGCAGCATACGGCGGCTGACGAGGGAGCTGGACCCCCGAGGCTACGAGGTCATCCCCATCGGCGCGCCCACGCCCCAGGAGCTATCCCATCACTACCTACGGCGGTTCTGGATACGGGTGCCCAAGGCGGGTCACATCGGGATTTTCGACCGCTCGTGGTACGGCCGGGTGCTGGTCGAGCGGGTGGAGGGGTTCTGTGCCGAAGCGGAGTGGCGTCGCGCATACCAGGAGATCAACGAATTCGAGGCATCCCTGGCCCGGTTCGGCGCGGTCATCGCGAAGTTCTGGATCCACATCTCACCCGAGGAGCAGCTACGCCGATTCGAAGCACGTCAGAACACCCCTCACAAACGCTGGAAGATCACCGAAGACGACTGGCGCAACCGTGAGAAGTGGGACCAGTACTACGCCGCGGTCGGCGAGATGGTACAGCGTACTAGCACTTCGTACGCGCCGTGGACCATCTTGGAGGGAGACAGTAAGAAGTGGGCTCGCGTGCGGGCCCTGCGCACGGTCAAGGAGGCCATCGAAGCTGCCTTGGGCTAGGTCGGGATATGGGAGATGGCGGAAGCCTCGGCGCACACATCGGCGCGGGGGAGCGAGGAGAGGGTGACCGCAAGTGGCATCGTTGGAAGGCCAAGTGTGTGTCGTAACGGGCGCGAGCCGGGGCATCGGGGCGGCGGTGGCGCGACGGCTGGCCCGCGCCGGGGCGACGGTGGTTCTCGTCGCTCGGTCCCAGGGGGCTCTGGACGAGGAAGTCGCAGGGATCCGCAGCGAGGGGGGTACCGCTCGCGGCGTGTCGGGGGACCTTCGGCAGGATGCCTTCGTGGCCAGCTTGTTCGAGAGCATCGGAGCCGACTATGGCCGGCTCGACGTCTTGGTCAACAACGCCGGCGTCGCTCCCTTCGGGGGCGTGGAGGACCTCGACATACGTGCGTTCAGGGATTGCCTGGAGCTGAACGTGGTCGCCGCCTTTGCGTGCACGCAGCAGGCCGTGCGCTTGATGCGGCGCAAGGGCGATGCCGGCAAGATCATCAACATCGGTTCGGTTCGCTCTCACTGGACCGAGGCCGGGGATGGGGGCGCGTACAATGCGAGCAAGTTCGCCCTACGGGCTCTCACCGAATCCGTCGCCAGGGAGCTGCAGGGAGCGGGGTCGCGGATAGCCGTGGGAATGGTGTGTCCGGGGATCGTCGATACGCCCTTGACCAACCCCGACGCTGAGCCTCGTCCCGAGTGGCTCTCGGCGGAAGTGGTTGCGGATGCAGTGGCCCATGCCGCCGCGGCTCCGGCAAACGTGAACGTCTTTGACGTCACGCTGTTCCCGACCAGCCAGACCCCATGGTAAGGAGACCTGGTATGCGGGTACTTGTCACGGGCGCATCAGGATACTTGGGCAGCCGGCTAGCGGCCGCTCTGCACGCGCGTGGGTACGATGTGGTGGGTGTCGACCGCGAGGCGCCGTTGGTGGATGAGATCGACATGCGGCGTATGGATCTCTGCGACGTGGACTCGCTGGAGGGGGTCCTCGAAGGCGTCGACCTTGTCGCACACTGTGCGTCGATCCACCCTTGGAAGCCATACACGGATGCCGACTACATCCAGTGCAATGTCCAGGGCACCTGGCACCTGTACGAGTGCGCCCGGCGTGCAGGCATCGACAAGGTAGTGCTCACGAGTAGTATCGCCGCCGCGGGATACTCGGGCATCCCCCCCGAGGAGTGGCCGGTCCCAGAGGAGACCGAGCATCCCCTGGGAGAGGTGTACTCCTTCACGAAGCACGCTCAGGAAGACGCCGCGAAGTCCTTCGCCGCGATGCACGGCGTTCGCACGTTGGCGCTACGGCCACCCGCCTTCATGCCATCACCGGGGCCCGTTGACACGGGCTCGCGATTGCTGGGTGCCTATGCGCTGGTCGAGGACATGGTCTCGGCCCACCTAGCAGCGGTTGAGGTGTTGGGCGACGGGCGGGAAGGCCCTGACGCACCGGAAGTCTTCGAGGCCGTCAACACCACGAATGCGCTTCCCTACCGCCCTTCGGATGCAGCCCTCATCGGACCCGGATGCGACCTTCTCCCCCTCGCGCGCAGGTACTGGCCCTTCGCCGCCGACTGGCTTGAGCAGCAGGGATACCAGCCGGGCTGGCTGCCGATCGTCTACGATCTGTCGAAGGCCAAGCGGCTGCTGGGTTGGGAGCCCCGGTGGAGCTTCCCGCAGTGGTTCGAGCATCGTGCCCAGCGCGATCCGGTATCGGGCGTCCCCCGTTAGGCGAGCCTAGCCAGCCCGTGGCCGGTACTGTAGCTCGATATGGGCTCCAGCCGTCTGGGCCGAAGGCAGCAGTCCAGCTCGGGCGGGGTCGGAGGTCCATAGGGTGAGGGCGCTGATCCCGTGACTCTCGTCGGGCCCGGTGCCCACGAGCCGGACGGCCGCGTCCTCGAGCTCGAAGCGAGCGCCCCCTCTAGGGTCGCTCTCGGGCTCCTTGCCCAGAACCGCGGCGTAGACCGTCTCGGCAATAGCCGGATCGGGCACGGCGACGGTCACTTCGGAGACGCCATAGGCGCCGTTGTCGTGGATGGCGCTGGCGCCCACGGGGACCCGGTACTGGCGGGGCGTGATGTCGCCACAGAAGAAGGGAAGGCTTCGGGTATGAGGGATGCCCATGCACCACCGGACCTGGCGTCCATCGGGCCGTACCCGTCCACCGGGGAAGGGCCCATCATACGGCGCTCCGCCGCGGTTACACCGGGCGATGTCGGCGCCGATGTTGGTGGGGTTCAGGGCGAAGTGCACTAGCCCGTGGCCGGCGGTCCGCCAAGATTCCACCAGCCGGCCCAGAGCCGAGGCGGCTTCGTCGCCGGGATCGGCGTCCGTGGGGCCCCCCGTGAAGGCGATCAGCTCCACGTACGTGGCGTCCTCCAGGCCGATGAGGGCGTTATGGGTGGGCGCATCCTCGTGGGTCCCCCCCTCGACGACGGTGAACCCCAGGCTGCGAAAGCGCCCCACGGCCCCGTCCAGATCGGGCACGGAGATGACGATGTGGTCTAGGGTGGGTCTCAGGTCCATGGCCATCCCCCTCTCAGGCGCCTCGGCGCGCGGGCGGTGCTTGGAGGTGCCCGCTCCGGGGCCGCGCGTAACGTCTAAGGGTGGCTCTAGCTTCTGCGGCGGGACCGATAGCCCCTGCCGCCAGCGCCGGGGATCAACTGGAGCTTGCCGCTGCGGGGTCCGGCTGCGGCTCATCGACGGCCTCCTGCGCCCGCTCGATGGCGCCCATGATCCGCTCGGGCGAGTTCTCGTCGGTGAAGGGCGACATGATGAAGGACTTGATGGCCACGATAGGATCGCCCCACCTGGTCCAGCGGTAAGCCGACGTAACGCTCAGGTTCACGCCACCGGACTTCAGGCTCTCCTGCTGGATGTGATCGAAGATCTGGCGGTTGTACTCGTTGTGGGCCACCAGCTCGTCCCGGGCGGCCTGATCATCGATCTCCCGCTCCCACGCGCGGCGGGCATCGGTGCCGGGCGGGTAGACTCGGAACAGGGTCACGGGGCCGAAGTTGTAGTCGTTGACCACATGCACGCACTTCTCCGACTCGAAGCGCTCCCTGAGGTGCTCGGCCATATCGGTCAGGTACCCCAGCAGGGCCTGGTACCCCGAGCGGCCCAGTAGCTTCAGATTGGCCAGGGCGGCGAGGATCGCGCCGCCGTTGCGCGAGCTCTCCAGGGTGTAGACGCCGGGCTTGTACTCGCCGAACTGATACAGATACGGCATGGCCCCCTGCTCCCGGGTCAGCAGATCGAACATGGTCCGGTCGGGCACTAGGAACAGGCTCGATACGTACGGTGCGAAGCCCGTTTTGTGGAAGTCCACTCCCACCGAGTCGGCCTTCCGCAGGCCCCGGATCCGCTCGCTAGCATCGCTCAGGCTGCGGCAGGTATGCCGGCAGAAGTCCAGGGGGTTCTCCTCGAAATCGTAGTCGTTGAACACGCTCCACACCCACCCGATGACCGCGTCGGCGTGAACGTGGGGCGTGTAACCGAGATCAGCCTCACCGAAGATGCGGTCGCGGAGGGCAGTGATCCCCGCCACATCATCGATCCCGAATGCGTCGGTGGTGCCTACGGTCGGGACGATGCAGGCGATTCGGCTGCCATCATCGATGAGCCGGCAGATGGTGTCCTCCAGGCATGTAAGATCCATCGAGTTGTCGGAGTGGGTGGGCACGATTACCAGGTTGTCGGTCCCCAGGCCCAGCCAGTTCATGGCATTACGCTTGGTGGCGTAGTGGCTGCAGTCCGAGGTGATCACCTTGACGTCCTCGCGCACGCCCCTCTCCCCTGTGTCGGGATTGAGGCGATGCAATGCCAGTTTTATGCCGTAGACGGTCGTTCCCGTGCCGCCGAAGGTGAACACCCCGCCGGACTGGTCGGCGTCGTAGCCGATGAGGTCGGCGACCATGGCCACGGCCTCCACCTCGGCCTCGGCTACTTTGTGGGAGTACTCGTCCCATATCACGTTGGGGTTGTAGATCGACGCCACCAGGGTGCCGACGATGGCGGGGATGGTGGTGGGTGGCACCACATTCTCCTGAGTGAGCGGGTGCCCCCAGATCGTCAGGCCATTGAGGTAGCCGACGATCTCGCTGATCACGTCCTCC
>WJIW01000120.1 GCA_014730065.1 Armatimonadia bacterium
GATCCGGCCGTAATGGCTGTGATGGACGTCGCGGACCTCCAGCTTGGCGCTCTGGCGCGAGAGCCCGCCGGGGCCGAGGGCCGAGAGGCGCCGCTTATGCGTCAGCTCGGCGAGGGGGTTGACCTCGTCCATGAACTGGCTGAGCTGGCCGCTGCCGAAGAAGGTGCGCACCGCGGCGGTGATGGGCTTGATGGAGATGATCGCCTGGGCGTTGAGCTTCTCGGGGTCCATGGAGGTCATGCGCTCCCGGGCCACGCGCTCCATGCGCAGGAAACCGATGCGGAACTGGTTCAGGAGCAGCTCGCCCACGCCCCGGATCCGCTTGTTCTCCAGGTGATCGATGTCATCGACCTCGCACTCCTCGTCGCCCTCGCTCAGGCCGACCAGGTAACGCACGATGGCGATGACGTCGTGCTTCGTCAGGCCCCGGACCTCCAGCGGGAGGTCGATACCCAGCTTGGTGTTCAGCTTGTACCGGCCGACCCGGTCCAGGTCGTAGCGCTTGGTATCCAGGAACATGGAGTGGAGCAGCGACCGGGCGCCCTCCTCGGTGGGAGCATCGCCGGGCCGGATCTTCTTGTAGATATCCGCCAGGGCCTCGACCTCGTTGTCCGAGGGATCGTCCTTCATCGTCTCGACGATGAACCGGCTGACCCTTAGGCCCTCGAAGGACTTGACGCCCGACTCGACGATCTGCCGAGCCATGGTGTCCTCGATCTCGTGGTAAGCGGGGACGATGAGCTTGCCGTCCTTGGTCTTGAAATCGTCGACGGCGATCATCCCGCGGATGTCCTCGGGCTCGGGGTTCTTGACCGTCTCCCGCTGCCCGAACAGCTCGTAGATCTGGGCATCGTTCCCACACTCGATGGGATGGTCGGGGTCGGGATCGGGGAAGTAGTTCATGGCCCGCAGCAGCGTAGTGGCGGGGAAGCGCCGCGTCTGGCCGACCTTCACCGAAATCACGTCACTGGAATCGGTCTCGAACTCGACCCATACGCCCTCGGTGGGGATAAGCTGGGCCGAGAAGAGCTGCCGGCCCGAGAAGTCGATGGTGTCGCTGAAGTAAACGCCGGGGGACCGGGCGAGCTGGCTTACGACCACCCGCTCGGCCTCGTTGATCAGGAATGTGCCCTTGGGCGTCATGGCCGGGATCTCGCCCATGTAGACCTCGGACTCGCGGATCTCGCCGCTTTCCTTATCTACCAGGCGAACCTTGGCCCTCAGGGGACGCTCGTAGGTGATGTCTCGCTCGCGGCACTCCTCCAGACTGAACTTCGGCTCTCCGAGCTCGTGCTCGAGGAACTCCAGGGAGAACTTGCCCGTGAAATCCTCGATGGGAGAGAAGGTGTGGAACAGCTCCCCCATTCCCTCGGTCAGGAACTTCTCGTACGAGCTGGTCTGGATCTCGATCAGGTTGGGCAGGTCGGTGGGAGGCGTGAGTCTCCCTCGCTGTCCCGTGAAGGTGAACTGACCATTACCCGACGCCATAGAACGGAACCACCTCTCCCCGGCTGGGCGGGCGGACTAATGCCGGGAGTCGACTACCAACGGAGCAGGGCAAAACCAAATGGCGCTCGAAAAGATGCCGTACAGGGCGGGACCAATCCGATATCATGTGGGAGACGACAGAAAGCACCCCAGGCTGCCCCGAGGTGCCGCTGCACGCGGTTTCCGCCGCGGATTGACCATTTCCCCATTACCATATGGGCGCAATCACAACTCCGTATGGCGCAGAAGATAAGAATACGCCCCTAGCAGCCCTACGTCAAGAACCGAATCCCACGCACACCACCTGAATCTGAATAACTTAAGTATATCAAACTTCCCGCCACATGGGGCACCTTTCTCCACTCCAGCCTCCCGATCCGCCGGCGTCTTGACAGCGCGCCCGCCCTGGACCATCTTACCCGCACCGGAGCGACCGCCTGATCCACTTCGAAGGGACCCCGACGCGATGATTCCCCTCTGCGTGCCCGTCCAGCACCCCACAGATCCCGAGCGTGCCAAAGCTGCCGGAGCCGAGGGAGTTATCCTCGTGGGCGATCCCGCCGTGCGCACGGCGTGCGAGAAGTGCGACCTTCCCGTCCATGGGATGAGGCCCGCCGCCTGTCTGCCCGGCTCGGTGCAGCTCCCCCTCGTCCCGCCCTCCACCCCACCCTCGCGGATCATCCTCCCTCCCCCCGTGCCCGCCGCCGATGACACCCGCTCCATGGAGAGCATCAAGGCCTTCCGGCTGCGCGTTGTCGAGGTCCTAGAGGGCATCGCCGCATGGGCCGAGGACGAAGGACACACGGTATGTGTCGGCTCCCGGTCCGACAGCTTCTTCGAGGGCGCGCTGGAGATCACCGAGGTGCTCCGGGCCGTGGGTAGCGATAGCCTTCTGTATGCTCTCAACACCTATGACGCCGAGGAATGCGGCGACGGCCTCAGCGGCTCAACCGACATCTGCGGCGACATACTGGGCCACGTCGTCGCCGAGGACCGCACGGGCGGGGCCCGCGCCGTGCCGGGCCAGGGGGAGATCCCCTTCGACCGGCTCTTCGAGCAGCTCGATCTACTGGGCTATGAAGGGCCCGTGGAAGTCGCCGCCACGCCCGACGATTGGAAGGGAGCCATCGAGCACCTCGCGCGAGCCCGGCCATGACCCCACAGAAGCCCATCGTCGTTCTGCCGCCTAAGCCCAAGGGAGACGTCCAGGCGGTGGCAAAGCGGCTGGCGGGGGAGCTCCACTGCCCCCTCCAGTCGCGCCGAGGCCGGACCATCTCCGCCGTATTCCGCGACGGGTTCGACGCTGTACTGGCCGTCAGCCTGGACGACGTCAGCTACTACACCAGCCCCGGCGAGGAGCCCTTCCGCTTCCATCCGGGGATGGCGAAGAACCGCATCGGCAGCCTCCTCA
The DNA here is from genome assembly GCA_014730065.1 of Armatimonadia bacterium. GTDB lineage: Bacteria > Armatimonadota > Zipacnadia > UBA1398 > UBA1398 > UBA1398. The sequence continues at coordinate 2,900 of WJIW01000120.1, forward strand.
GGGGCGAGCCCGAGACCCTGGTGCGGGCAGCCGACCTGAAGCCCGGCGATTCCTTCCTCGACGCCACCCTCGGCAAGGCGACGGACGCCCTGGTGGCGGCCCATGCCGTGGGCGATCAGGGGAAGGTGGTCGGTGTGGAGATCAACCCCATCGTGGCTGCCGTGGTGCGGATCGGCCTGAAGCGGAAGGCGGTCCCGGGCAAGGCCCTGGCCGCGGCCATGCTCCGGATCGAGGTGCGGCAGGACCACCATCTCGATGCCCTCCGGGCCGAGGCGGATGGCGCATACGACGTGGTCTACTTCGACCCCTTCTTCCACCAGCAGGTGCGGGGCTCCGTGGACATGACGCCCCTCCGCAGGATCGGCGTGCACGATGCCATCGCCGCCGACGCGCTGGACGAGGCCAAGCGCGTCGCCCGCCGCTCCGTCGTCCATAAGGTCCGCACCGATCACGACCCGCCACGGCCCGTCGCCGACTGGGAGCTGGTGGAGGGCAACCGCCGGACGGGATACCGGGTCTGGAGGATGGGATGAGAGCGCCCCGCCGCCACATGGATCTGGCGCTCGCCGCACTCCCGATCCTGCTGGCGCTCCTCGCCGGCTGCCAGCCGAATCTGGAGCGGTCCGAGCGAGTGATCGAGCGGGCCCTCACCCCCAAGACCGTCAGTGTCGTCGACCCCCGAGCCGTCGATGGCGATACCCTGGATGCCGGCGAGCGAGGCCGAATCCGGCTCATTGGGATCGACTGCCCCGAGGTGGGTGATCCCGGCGCCGACGCGGCGACCCGCTTCACGGCGGCTATGTGTGAGGACACCACGGTGCGCCTCGCCATCAGCCCCCTGTGGCCACAGGACGTCTACGGCCGCCACCGGGCCATCGCGTACGTGCCCGGCTCGGGCGGCCTCCTGTGCCTCAACGCCGAGCTGATCCGCCGCGGCCTGGCCCGGCCCTCCAGCATGGGGCCCGAGGCCTTCGATGTCCGGGCTTGGGCCAAGCTGCCGGGGCCGGGAGCCACCCCGAGCCGCCTGGATGACGCGGGATTGCCCGATCCGTCCCGGGTCCTGGTGTACGTCACCGCCACCGGCACCAAGTACCACCGGCCCGACTGCCGCCACGCGCGCAAGGGAGCGCCGACCACCCTCGCGGCGGCCCTGGCGCGCGGCCTCGGGCCCTGCGGCTCGTGCCGGCCGCCGGTGGTGGATCCATGACCGAGCACTTCTACGTCATCGCCGCCACGGAGCCCGATCGCGACCTGGCGTTCGCCGAGGCCGATGCCCTGGCGCCGGGTGCGTGCCCCTCGCCCCACATCTGGGTGTCGGAGCGCAGCGTGGACGCCGGTCGAGCGGGCTTCATGGTGCTGGGCGCCGAGTCCATCTGGCGGGGCCGGGAGTTCGGCGAGCTCCTGCGACTCCTCGAGGAGCGGCCCATCCAGGCCCACGGGTTCGCCATCGACTCGCGCAAGTATCCCCGGCGCGGCGGTCCCGTTCGTCAGGAGCTCTGCCATCAGATCGGCAAGCGGCTCGTGGGGCATCCGAACCTGGACGAGCCTGCCGTCGAGTTCGCCCTGGTGCTGGATGAGGGTGAGTACTACTTCGGCCGGATCACCAGCCGCCAGAGTACCGACTGGCACGCCCGGATCCACAAGCCCTTCACCTTCAGCGCTGCCATCGGCCCCCGGGTCGCCCGGGCCGCCGTCAACATCGCCTCACCGGAGCCTTCGGTGCTGATCGATCCCTGCTGCGGGTCGGGCACCATCGTGATCGAAGCGGCCACCTTGGGGCACACCGTCGCCGGCTTCGACCGCGCGCCCGAGATGCCCGCCCGGGCTCGGCACAATGCCAGGCACTTCGGACTGGACGCCCTCCTCGGCGTTGGCGACGCCCGGACCCTGGCGGGCGACTTCGAGGTCCTCGTCTCGAACCTCCCCTACGACCTGTTCTCTCCCATCCCCGAAGGCTTCTACGACGATGTCCTGGCCAACCTGCCCGGTCTCGCCTCTCGCATGGCCCTGTTCGCCGCCCGCGACCTGAGCCTCCGAATCGCCGCCGCTGGGCTCGATTTGGAAGCCCTGATCCTCCAGCCCACCCACTCCATAACGCGACATCTGCACCTGATCGGGCAGGAATAGCAGGGATCTACCACATTGAGGAAGGTTGTCCAGGGAATCGGGATAATCTCGGTATATCACTGTGGCGCCAGAGGCCCGAGGGGAGGGCCCGCGGGATGTATGTGCGCATCGATTCGACCACCGATCGCTTTGGCCGTCCCCTGTACTCCCGGCCGCGCGGCCTGCGCCTATCCCCGCTCGCCATGGCTCTCGGCATCATCGCGCTGGGCGTGCTTTTGTGGACCCGGCCTTGGGCGCCCCGGCCGGCGGCGGCTGCGGCGGAGGAGCCGCTTCAGCGGGCGGATCTAGCACCACGGCTCGGCGAGGCGATCCCCGAGCGGTACCACGGCGCCATCGTATCCACCCCGCCTCCGGGGTTCACCGAGCCCGTCGTCGCGCTGACCTTCGATGACGGCCCCCACCCCGATGTGACCGCCCCCATCCTCGATGCCCTGTCGGCACGCGGGATCACGGCGAGCTTCTTCATGCTCGGGCTCCAGGCCGAGAAGTACCCCGATCTGGCCAAGAGGGTCGCCGCCGAGGGCCACATCCTGGCCAACCATAGCTACGCCCACCGGGTCCATATGAGTCAGGCGGAGGCCGTGCTGGAGCTGGACCGGGCCGAGGCGCTCATCTACCGCGCCGCCGGCGACAGCCCACTCCTGTTCCGTCCGCCCGAGGGCCGCACCGACACCGTCCTGACCCAGTACGCTCGGGACGAGAGGTTCACTATCGTGCAATGGTCGGTGGACTCCGAAGACTGGAAGCATCCTCCGGCCGACACCATCATCGCCAACTGCATGGAGGACCTGGAGCCCGGCTCGATCGTGATCCTCCACGATGGCGGAGGCGGCTACCCCGACACCCCCAAGGCCCTGCCCGGGCTGCTGGACCGCATCGAATCCGAGGGCTACTCCTTCGTGACCGTGCCCGAGCTGCTCCAGGCGTGGGACGCCCATCTGAGCGCGACTGGGCTCTAGGGCTGTCCCTGGCCGACGCCAGGCGGGGGGGAGCCGTTCACGTCCCCCTTCAAGCGCAGCCCACTACGGTGGCCCCCCTGTGGTCCCGCCGCGAACCTGCGGGAGGACGAGAGCACCCCGTCCCCCTTCCCAAGGGGACTACAGGGGGTTCCATCTCTCTTCCCTCTCCCGTCGCCAGCGGCGATGGGAGAGGCCAGGTGAGGGCAGCCAGCGAGCTGAGCTCGCTGGAGGGCGCGGTCGCTGCGGGTGCTACGCCGGGTAGAGGAGGGCGTCCCCGGTCCTCGCCCCGCAGGTGACCCCGCGCCAGCGGTCGAACGTCGGCCCTCACGGCGGAACTGAGAGGGTGGCGGACTATGGAGCCCCGCGAGCTTTCGAAGCACCTTCGGATCGATGACACGGGCCTGAAAGTGGATGCCCCTGAAGGACCCGCACTGCACCTCCCGTGGGAGCGGCTCGCCCGAGTCGTATGGCTCGGCGATCGCTACTGGCTGGAGCATGGCTGGCACTACGACGAGGACACCCAGTGCCTGCTCGTCACGCCTGCCATCCTCCGGGATGCCCGCGACCTGGAGGAGATCGCCGAGCATCTCCGCGGCACCGCTGAGGGCATCGCCGCTCCGCCCGGCGCCGATGCGCCCGATGATGGTGTCATCGAAGCTCCCGCGTGGTTCGAGTGGGAGGGACGGCCCGGTTCGGTGCGCCGGCTTCGAGCCTACCTCTGGGCCCTCTGGATCGCCCTCGGCGTCGCCGCCCTCGGGGGCATTGCGGCGGCCCTTGCCCTTTTCGTGGGCCTGGCCGCTCTCCTGGTGCTCGCCCAGGCCACCAAGCCCGATCCCGACCGGCCCCGAGTCGTAGTCACGCCCGAGGGCCTGTGCGAGATACCCGCCGCGGGCGCCCTCCGTCAGCAGGACATAGCCGCCGTGGTGGCAGCGCCAGTGGGTGACCCTTTGATCGCCACCACGGAGTTCGTCTCCAGCCAAGCCGTGAGCGAGGGCCAGCCTTGGTACGGCCGCTACGAGGCGGGAGTGTTGGTCCTTAGCACGCGCTGGCGGCACACGCCCGAGGCGCTGGCACTCCTGGCCCGGGGCCGCGGGGCAGAGGTGCCTTCGCGACCCCAGGATTGGCCCCAGCCATGGCAACGGCTCATCGACGAGCATCGGAGGCGGGCGCGCCGCGCCCTGGGCTTCCAGGCCGCGGCGGTCCCCGTTACAGGGGCGTGGGGCGCATTGACGATCCTGGGAGCTCTCGCCCCACTCATCGGCACGTCCTGGGCGAACCCCATCCACGCACTGAGCCCGGTCATCGTGCCCGTGCCGTTGATGATGCTGGTACTAGCAGTCCTCGGCGTGGGTGTGGGTCTCTTCGGGCGGCTGCTCCTCCGCCGAGCCGAGGCCCATCTGAGCCAGCCGGGAGCGGAGTGGGGAGACGATGCTGGCGGCCGGTGAACCGGCCCCGTCCATTCCGCTCCGTTCGCGACCCGCTAACGAGCACCGTAGGCAAGGGCGCCAGAAGCACCGACTCCGGTGGAGGGGGCCATCCCTGGCCCCCGATGCCTGCGCGCAGCGGCATCGGGCGGGGACGCCCGATGCCACCCAAGGCGGCAAGCTCTGAGCACGGCCCCGGAGCGGACTAAGCCGGCCCGTCCTTGCCCTCCCGCTCCGCTACATCCTCTTCCTCTCGCAAGGCGCCGTCGGTGAGGGCGATGACCGACCGGGCGAGGGCGTACCACAGGTACGCGGGGCCCAGCGCGGCGCCGCCGGCCACCCTCTCCGCCACGCGGGTGCCCGATGACTTGAGGACTATGCCGAAGGCCCGGCCGAGCTGGTCCCGGGTGATGGCCCCTCGGGCATAGGCGGCGGCGAAGGGCCAAAGGGACATCACCGTGCTGACTGCCGAAGCGACGCCGAGGCCGCCGGCAATGGCCGATCGGCCAGTGGACTCCGCACGCTCGGCCATCTCGTCGAAGTTGGCCTCACCGACCTCGACGGGCACCAGCACGCCTCGGACGGCGGATACCCCCTGGTCGGCATCGATCAGGTCCTCCGCGGCTTCGGCGGCGAGCACAGGCCCCGCCCCGGCGTGGAGGATCAGGGCCTCCTCCAATCCCTCCACGGCGGAGAAGTCCTCCACCTTCAGCGCCCACAGCTCGCCGTTCTCCGAGACCTGGATCACCACGCCGTCCTCCTCGCCGGCATAGGGTGCCAGGTAGCCGTCGTCGCCGAGCCGCTCGAGTACCTCCGCTCGAAGCGCACTGGCCAGCTCGGCCGCCTCGGGCTCGGGCAGCTCAGCGAAGAGGGTGGCCAGCTCGCCGGCCTCCACCTCGGCCCACTGGGGCCGGGCCGCCCTAAGCGATTCCAGGAAGGCCGCGCCGACGGGACCCTCGAGCCGATGGGTCTCGCCCGCAGCCAGGTCGGCCGCGGCCAGAGCCACCAGGGCATCATCGGTGACCGCCAGCCGCTGGGCACGCACATCGCCCTTGATCCACGCCACCAGGCGGTCCCGGGTGTCGCGGACGTTCTCGCGGCTCGCCACGCGGCGCAGGGCCCGGCCCTGGAACCTAGCTAGCTCCAGGGCCTCGCGCCACGCGCCGCCGATAGTCTCGGCGGGGATGCGGAAGTTCCGGCCCTCGGCGACCTCCTTGAAGCCGATCCAGAAGAGCACGCCCACGAAGTTGGTCACCAGGAGCTCGGCGGGCACCACCGCTACGCTCGACAGGCCGGGGATGAAGGACAGCAGCGACGCCGTGGATGACACCAGCTCCCCGAAGCCCGAAGTAATGACCGCGGCAGCGCCCCCGGTGGTGGCCAAGTACTTGAGGGCATCGGCGGGCCGCTCGATACGTACACCCACGTTCCGGGCGATGGTCACCGCCATCCAAGCCTCCAGGGCCCAGCACACGAACACACCTACCCCGAGCTTGCCCGGCATACCGGCGAGGACGGCGTTGCTCAGGGCCACCTGGGTGATCACGGCCCGGACACGGGCGTCGGTGGTGGGCTCGGCGGGGAGCACCAGCTCGCGGACGGGCTCGAAGACGTACTCCCGAACCCCCTGGCGGGTGAAGAGACCCTTGACCTGAGCCAGGGCCTGCTCCATCCCCTGGCCCGACTTGCCGGCCTTGCGGTAGCCCGCCAGGCGCTGGCTCATGCGGGAGCGAATGGACATGATGGTTGGCCTCCTACCAATGCTGAGGTGGGCGGGTAACTCGAAGGTTAGATCGTCGCTGGCGCGCTACCTTCCTCGCTGCATCGCGTCGGGACCCCCGTGGAGGTGGGATCGATGAGACGTTTCCTCTCGTCCGCACTACTCGCTGGGCTGATCCTAACCCCGTTCGCCGCAGCCAGAGCCCAGGAGCCGCAGCCTGCGGGGCAGTCGCACCCATATGGTGGTCTCGACGCCGTCGCCGGGTACCCGCCCTGGGTCGCCGAGTACGTGTCCCAGCAGCCTGAAGTCGAAGCCGCTCTCTCGATCGGGACGCTCATCGCCAAGCCCCTGACGTTCCTCGGTCTGTTCCTGTTCGTGGGCCTGGTCTTCGGTGCACTGAGTCGCGCCGCGGCAGGCCGGATGCGGCAACATGGGACACCCCTGACCGAGGGCCAGGGGGACGTTCTCGGCGCGCGAGCCCGCCTCGCGGCATGGCTTCTGGCACTCGTGGTGGCCTGCGAAGCGGTGGGCCTGGGCTGGGTCGCGAGCCTAGGGGAGATCGCCGTGGGGCTCGTGGGTGCGGTGCTTCACTTCGGTGCCTGGATCGTCATTGGTCTCCTGCTCGCCTACGCAATCAGCCCGCAGGGCAGGGACTTGGTCATTGGACTCATGGGCTGGTACTACATCAACCGCGCCCGTCGCCAAGCGGCGGGGGGGCGAGAGCCGCTCAGCGTGGAGCTGGAGGATGGGCGGGAGGCGGTGGTGCTGAGCGCCGACCCGCTCTGCACCCACTTGGAGGTCAACGGTCGTGAGATGCTTCAGAGGCCCAATGCTTGGGTGATGCGTCGCAGGTTTGGGTGGCGCGTGCACGGTGGGGGAGAGCCCACCGAGTAACTCAGCCAGCCACCACTCCGACGCCCAGTTCCTCCAGGCGCCCTCTAGCCCATGCCATCCGCTCATCGGTCGGAACCCATGGATCGGACGGGGCCTGCCCTTCGGGCACCGGACGGCCGAGACGCTCCAGCTTGGAGCGGCCGAGGGCATGGTAGGCCAGCAGCTCCACCCCTCGGCAGTGGGAGAGCTGCCGGTACGTGTCGGCGATCCCCCGCAGGTGCGCATCGCCTAAGTTCACGCCCTCCAGCAAGATGCAGCGGAGCACCGTCGGGCATCCGGCGGCATCCACGGCCTTCAGGTTGTCGAGGATGGGCTCCAGGGGAACGCCGGTCATGGTCCGGTGACGCTCGCCTTCGGTGTCCTTCAGGTCCCAGAGGAGTAGATCGCTTCGGCGGGCCAGACCCAGCACCCGCTCCCGTCCGCCGAACCCGCACGTCTCCAGGCAGGTGTGGATGCCCGCTTCCTTGGCTGCCTGGAGAAGCCTCGCGCTGAACTCCGGCTGGGCCAGGGGCTCGCCGCCCGACAGGGTCAGGCCGCCACCGGACTGATCGTAGAAGACCCGGTCCCGAACCACCTCATCCATCACCTCGGCCACGGTGACCTGGCGTCCCACTCCCTCGACGGCGCCGGTGGGGCAGGCCTCCGCGCAGTCCAGGCAGAGGATGCAGTCGGTGCGGTCCACCGTATGCACCCCGTCGATCACCCGGTGCCCGCCCTTCGGGCAGACGGCCACACATCCCGCGCAGCCGATGCACAGGACGGGCGTGTAGAATAGCTCGGTGTCCGGTGACTGGGATTCGGGGTTGTGGCACCACTGGCACTCCAGGGGGCAGCCCTTGAGGAAGACGGTGGTGCGTATGCCGGGGCCGTCGTGGATGCAGAACCGCTGGATGTCGAAGACCAGGCCTGTCACGCTCGCCCATTCCATTCGTCGTGCCAGGCCAGGATGCCATACCGCTCGCCCGGCCGACAATGCGTGGTAGCCTGGTGCCGGCAGCCCGGCGCCGCTTCGGCCTTGCCCGGATGACCCGCCTTGTGTAGACTCCGTATTCTGGGGAAATGTTTGGCTCCGCAGTCGTGCGGGGCCTTTGTGTTTTGGGGGCCTGGGTCGATCCCCAACCAAACCAGGCCAGAGGTGCCTTCCGTGCGGCGCTACTCAGGACCCATCAGAACACTCGGCCTGGTCGTCCTCTCGGCGGCCATCGCCCTCGCCTGCTCCGCCTGCCGGTGCGGCACCCCAACCGTCGGCGGCGGTAAGAAGCTGATCACCCTTAAGTACCTGGTCTGGGCCGATGATACCGAGATCGAGATGAACCAGCACTGGATCGAGGAGTTCGAGGCCAGTCATCCGGGGGTGAGGATCGACTTCGAGCATGTTCAGGGCAATGTGTTCGACCAGAAGCTCCTGACCCAAGTGGCGGGCAACGTGGCTCCCGACGTAACGTACGTGAATCCTTCCTCCTTCCCCAACTTCCTCCGGCGGGACGTGTTCCTGGACCTGAAGCCCTACATGGATCGCGACGGCGTGACCCTGGACGAGTTCCTGCCCGGCCTCGTCGATCCATACGAGTACGATGGCGGGATCTACGGCCTGCCCCGGAGCTGGCACCCCTTCGTGATCTTCTACAATAAGCGCCTCTTCGACCGGTTCGGGGTGGAGTACCCCGACGACTCCTGGACCTGGGACGACTTCATCGATGCCGGCCAGCGGCTTACCATCGACGAGGATGGCGATGGGGCGAAGGAGTTCTTCGGGGCCGCCAACTTCCCCCGCCAGGTGTTCATCCGCTCCTACGGCGGGAACGACTTCGGCCCCGATGGAGAGTTCCTGCTCGATGAGCCCGAGTCCATTGAGGGCCTGGAGCTGTACATCGACCTCATCAACAAGTACGAGATCTTCCCCAGCCCTTCGGAGACCCGGACTCAGGCGCCTCAGCAGATGTTCGAGACGGGCCGGCTGGCGATGTTCAGCCTGGGGATCTGGAGCGTGCCGGCCTTCCGGCGACTGGACCGGTTCGAGTGGGACATCGCCATCATGCCTCGGGGGCCCGCCGAGCGGAACACCTTGCTCGTCACCGCGGGCTGGGCCATCACCCGGACCTCGGAACATCCCGAGGAGGCCTGGGAGCTGGTCAAGTACCTCTCCGGCCGCGAGGCCCAGGAGTACCAGATGAAGATCTGGCGCGATCCCTCGCCCAGGGTCGACGCCTTCAACAGCTTGATGTTCTGGGAGCCCGAGAAGCCCCCCGCGAACCGGGAGGCGGTCCTAAAGTCCATCGAGTTCGGCGAGTTCGACAACTTCTTCCTCGGCCAGCCCGAGCTCGCCAATGAGCTGAACCGCGAGATGGAGAACCTGGAGAGTGGACGCAGCACCGATGTGGAGGCGTCCGTCGCCGAGATGCGACGACTGGTGGAGCGCCGGCGTCAGGAGCTGGTCGAGGAGTGGGATCTCTAGCCCACCCACAATACCGAACGTGACGGGGAGAGCACGCCGAAGATGCCCAACTACAGACAGATACTGGTACCGGCCATTGCGAGACATCTACCCCTGGATGAGGCCCAGGTGGCCGAGTTGATCGAGACGCCGCCCAATCCGGAGATGGGCGACTTAGCCTTCCCCTGCTTCCGGCTGAGCAAGCAGCTCGACAAGTCCTCACCAGCCATCGCCAAGGAGCTGGCCGAGGGGATCCGGGAGGAGGGACTCCCGGAGGGCTTCTCATCGGTGGAGGCCGTCGGACCCTTCGTCAACTTCACCGTGGATGTGGTGCAGCGCGCCGCCGAGGTCGTCGACGCCGTGCGCGAGCAGTCGGACGATTACGGAGGCGGCACCGAGGGTGAGGGCAAGACGGTGGTCATCGACTACTCCTCACCGAACATCGCCAAGCCCTTCGGCATCGGGCATCTGCGCTCCACGGTCATAGGCGGCGCCCTGTACCGGATCCACGAGTTCCTCGGCTGGAACGCCGTGGGGATCAACCACCTGGGCGACTGGGGCACCCAGTTCGGGAAGCTCATCACCGCCTTCCGCAAGTGGGGCGAGGGGGCGCCCGAGGACCAGTCCATCGACGATCTGTACAAGCTCTACGTGAAGTTCCATACCGACACCCCCGCGGAGCTGGAAGAGGAGGCCCGGCGGTGGCACAAGCGCATGGAGGAGGGTGACGAGGAGGCCCTGAAGCTGTGGCGCGGGTTCCGCCAGGCATCCCTCGAGGAGTTCAAGCGTATCTACGACATGCTGGGCGTGAAGTTCGACTCCTGGGCCGGCGAGAGCTTCTACCTGGACAAGCTCGACAATGCCGTCGAGGAAGCCGTCAAGGCCGGCGTGACCAAAGAGGACGACGGCGCGCTGATCATCGACTTCGAGAACGATGCCCTGGGCGTGTGGCTCCTCCGCAAGTCCGATGGCGCCACCCTGTACTCCACCCGCGACCTGGCCGCGGCCCTCTATCGCTGGAACGAGTACCACTTCGACAAGCTCCTCTACGTGGTCGGAGCGCCCCAGGCCCGCCACCTTGCCCAGCTCTTCGAGACCCTCCGCCGCATGGGCCGCGACTGGTGGGACCGCTGCGAGCACGTCAGCTTCGGCCACATCCACGGCATGTCCAGCCGCGAGGGTACCCTGGTGTTCCTGGAGGACGTCCTGAACAAGGCCACAGACCTGGTCTCCCAGATCATGGCCGAGCGGAACCCCGATCTCGAAAACCAGGACGAGGTGTCGCGCCAGGTTGGCGTGGGAGCCATCGTGTTCGCCGACCTCTCCCGCCGGCGCATTCGGGACTACAACTTCAGCTGGGAGGAGATCCTCAACTTCGATGGGGAGACGGGTCCCTACGTCCAGTACACCCACGCCCGCCTGTGCTCCATCCTGCGTAAGTGGGGTAAGGACATCCCAGGCAGCTACCGCCCCGAGCTGCTGCAGACCCCGGAGGAGGCGGCGTGCGTACGCGTCCTCGAGCGGTTCCCCGATGTGGTCCGGCAGGCCGCCGACGAGGCCGAGCCCCATCTCATCGCCCACTACCTCATCGAGCTGGCCACGGTGGCCAACTCTTTCTACCAGAAGCACCGGGTGATGGATGCCGGCGATGACGACCTCGTGGCGGCACGCATCGTCCTCGTCGACGCCCTGAGGCAGGTGCTCGCAAACGGCCTCGGGCTCCTGGGCGTGGCGGCCCCGGAGCGGATGTAGGCCATGGACGGCCACCGCCCCAACTGGGATGAGTACTTCATGACCCTCGCGGTCATCGCCTCGTCTCGCTCCACCTGCCTGCGGGGCTGCATCGGCGCCGTGATGGTCAAGGACAACCGGGTCCTCTCCACGGGCTACAACGGCTCCCCCGCGGGCCAGCCCCACTGCCTTGACGAAGGCTGCCTCCAGGACGAGCGGGGCAAGGGATGCCTACGCACGGTCCACGCCGAGGGGAATGCCATCGCCTGGGCGGCGCGTCACGGCATCAGTCTCACCGGATGCACCTGCTACCTCTCCTCCTATACGCCCTGCCTGGCCTGCGCCAACCTGCTGGCCCAGGTCGGCTGCGTGCGGGTCGTGTACCGCACCCTCTATCGAGACGAACGCGCCCTCAAGGTCCTCCATGACGCGGGGATCGAGCTGGTGGAGTTCACCGGCCGGCTCGTCGACGTGGACCAGGCCCTTACCATGCACGACGACGCCGTCTGCCGAGCCAAGGATGAGTCCGGCCCCCCCGATGCGGCAGGACAATCCCTCCCCGGGTAGCGAACCCCCATCCCATGAGAATCGTTATCGCACCCGACTCCTTCAAGGGCGCCCTATCGGCGCTGGAGGTCTGCCGGGCCATCGAGGCGGGCCTGCGCGACGCCTTGGGCACCGACCCTGAGATCGTCTCCGTGCCCCTGGCCGATGGCGGGGAAGGCACCGTTCAGGCCCTCGTCGATGCCACCGGGGGACGCGTCGTCGAGCGAGAGGTCACCGGTCCTCTGGGCGAGCCCGTGGACGCCTTCTTTGGCATGCTCGGCGACGGCACCACCGCAGCCATCGAGATGGCCGCCGCCTCGGGCCTACCTCTGGTGCCTCCGGACCGGCGCGATCCGCGCGTGACCACCACCCGCGGCACGGGCGAGCTGATCGACGCCGCCCTCGCCGAGGGGGCCGAGGAGCTGATCATCGGCATCGGCGGGTCGGCGACCAATGACGGCGGCGCGGGCATGGCCCAAGCACTGGGGTTTCGGTTGGTCGACGAGGAGGGCCGGGAGCTTCCACCCGGGGGCGCGGCCCTGGCCGACCTGGCCCATATCGAGGTCCCCGAGACACTGGAAGAGCGGCTGGCGTCGGTGAAGGTACGGGTCGCCTGCGATGTGGACAACCCGCTGTGCGGCCCCCGGGGCGCCAGTCACGTGTACGGCCCTCAGAAAGGCGCATCACACGCCGACGTCCGAGAGCTGGACGCGGCGCTGCGGATCTTCGCTGAGGTGGTGGAGCGTGACTTGGGCCGGAGTATTCTCGATGTGCCGGGCTCCGGCGCCGCTGGGGGGCTGGGCGGCGGACTGATGGCTTTCCTGGGCGGAGAGCTGCTGCCGGGAGTGGACATCGTGGTCGATGCCGTGGACCTGGCGGGGAAGATGGACGGCGCCCACCTCTGCCTCACGGCCGAGGGACAGCTCGACGACCAGACGCCGTATGGGAAGACACCCACGGGAGCGGCCAAGGTCGCCCGGCAGCACGGGGTGCCGGTTATCGCCCTGGGCGGGGCGGTGAGACGCGACGCCCTGGACGCCCTGGAGGAGCGATTCGACGTGGTCCTGTCCATCTCCCCGGGCCCCGGCGCGCTGGAGGATGCCATCGAGCACGGGGCCGAGGACTTGCGGGCTACGGCACGCCAGATCGGCCGCCTAGTGGCGGCATCCCGCGCCGCCGGCGAGAATCGCGGGCCGGAAGCCCATGTTTCCTCGGGTCAGGGCCAGGGGTAACATATAGATAGCACGAAAGACGTACCCGCCGAATAGGGAGGGTCATCATGCACACTCGACCCAGAATACTGGGTGCCTGCCTTCTGGCACTCTTGCTGTGCGGAGCCGCTCTGGCCCAGAACCCCGACCTCCAGGTCGACTGGGAGTACACCGATTCAGGGGGGAATCTGGTCTCCGGCACCATCACCATCTCCGATGGCGCCACCGAGCCCCTGGTAGTGGAGCAGTCCGAGCTGGGAGGCACGACGGTTACGTGGGTGCTCACCGGTGTGGATCCCACGGGCAACGACCTGTTCCCCGATGTCGGCTACGCCGTGCCGCCCAACCCCGCAGGCTTCCGAAACGGCGGCCTCTTCAACCTGGGCGGGCCGGTGAGCCTGGAGTACACGGTCACCGCCGACCCCCTTAACCCCGGCGACCCGGCGCGAGTGTCCACATGCACCCTGGCCGTGACGGTGGAGGACACTACGGGACCAGCCATCGCCAGCGTGGACTGCGAGAGCGTACCCGATCCGATCATCACCGTGACCGATGGTGACATCGCCGCCTTCGACGACTCGGTCGGGGGCGGACGCGTGGTCGACTTCACCGCCAGCGTCACCGATCTCTGTGACGCCAACCCGACGGTCACGTACAACCCGGCCTCCGGCAGCACCTTCACGGTGGGCGATACCACCGTTACCGCAACGGCCACCGACGCCTCGGGCAACAGCAGCCAGATCCAGTTCACCATCCGGATCAACAGCCTCACCGGCCCCAATGCGCCGATCATGGTGCCCGAGCCGCCGTACAGCGAGGGCACGGACAACGAGGTCGGGTGGACCATAACCGACCCCAGCACCGAGTTCACCGAAGCCCAGGTCTCCGATGACCCCACCTTCGCAACGGTGCTGGAGACCTACCGTAC
>WJIW01000121.1 GCA_014730065.1 Armatimonadia bacterium
GCACCAGAACGATGTCCAGCCCGGCGACGCGGGCGCGCGGCGCGAGAAGATCGGCCACGCCGGCCAGCAGGGCCGGCAGGTCGGTCTCCGCCGGGCGCAGCTCCAGCCGGCCCGCTTCGATCTTGGAGAAGTCCAGGATATCGTTCAGCAGATCCAGGAGCGCGTTAGCGCTGGTCCCAACGGTCTCGGCGTAGCTCCGCTGGTCGGGCGTGAGTGAGGTGTCCAGCAGCAGGCCCGTCATGCCGATGACGCCATTCATGGGGGTGCGGATCTCGTGGCTCATGTTCGCCAGGAACCGGCTCTTGGCCAGGCTTGCCTCCTCGGCCTGGATCGCCAGTTCGTTGGCGGCCATTGTCTGCTGCTCCAGGCGGCGGTTCAGGTCCTCGGCCTCCTGCAGGGCCTCTCGCAGGGCCTCCTCCTGATGCTTCTGGTGGCTGATGTCCACGAAGCTCTCGACGAGACAGGGACGCCCATCGATCTCCACCTCGCAGACCGTCTTGAGGATCGGTGTGTGGTCGCCATCGGCGTTGACCAGCACTCGCTCGGAGTTGTCCACCGTCTGGCACAGGTCGGTGATGGGGCAGCGGCCCTTCTCGGCGGGACACACGAACTGGTGGCATAGCCGGCCGACGATCTCCTCGCGGGGCAGGCCGATGGCCTGGCAGGCGGCCTTGTTCACCTCGAGGACGTTGTGGGTCTCCGAGTCGATGAGCATAACGCAGCTCTGAACGGCTCCCAGGATGCGCTCGAGCCGGTCCCGGCCTTCGGCCAGGGCCTCCTCGGCGGCCTTGAGGGGGGTGATGTCGGTGTGGGAGCCGGCCATGCGGAAGGGCGTGCCGTCCTCGCCACGGATCGCCTCGCCCCGCGCCAGGATCCACTGGTACGATCCGTCCTTATGCCTGAGCCGGAACTCCGTCTGGTAGCGGGGAAGATCGCCCGCCAGGTACTCCTGGACCGTCCGCATGACCCGTTCGGCGTCCTCGGGATGGAGCCTCTCGGCGAAGGACTCGAAGGTATTGGGCATCTCGTGGTCTTGGTAGCCGATCTGCTCCTTCCACCGGGCCGACAGGAATAGGCTGTTATCGCGCAGGTCCCAGTCCCAGATGCCGTCTTGGGACCCGCGCACGGCCAACATGAACTGCTCCCGGCTCTGCTCGAGGGCCTCCTCGCCCCGAACGCGGTCGGTGATGTCGGTCAACACAGCGATGAAGTGACGGACCTGGCCATCGGCATCGGTCACCGGGCTGAGGGCACAGAGCCACTCCAGGGTCTCGCCGTCGGGCCGGAGGTAGCCAGCCTCGAAATTCGGCATGTCCGCGGCCAGAACCCGGTCGATGCCGCGCTCCACTTCGGCTCGTCCCGCCTCGGGCCAGAGATCCAGGAAGCGTCGTCCGGCGACCTCCTCGTCCAGGCCCAGAGCGGCCGCGCCGTGCGCGTTGATGGTCACGATGCGTCCGTCGGCTTCGCACAGGATGACGCAGTTGGGCGAGCCCTCGAAGAGTGACCGATGCAGCTCCTCGCTCGCCCGGACGGCCTCACGCATGCGGTACTCGGCCGTTACGTCCCGGAACACCAAGACGCCGCCAACCACGGTGCCGTCGACATCGCGGATGGGTGCGGCGCTGTCGGCGATCTGCCGAGAGGTGCCATCCCTGCGGACCAGTACCGTGTTGTTGGCCAGCTCGAAGATGCGCCCCTCGGCCATGGCCTGGAGCACGGGATTGGCGGCCGTCTCGCCCGTGGCGCCGTGGAAGATGCGGAACACGGTCTCCACCGGCCGGCCCTGGGCTTCGTCACCCGACCAGCCGGTCAAGGACTCGGCGATGGGGTTGAGCCGCGTCACGCGGCCTTGTGCGTCGGTGCATACCACACCGTCACCGATGGAGTTGAGGGTGGCGGCGAGCCGCTGCTCGCTGTCGCGCAGCCGCTGCACGTTTCCGTTCACCCCGTCGGCCAGGGCGCGGAACTCGGAGTAGAGGAAGGACTCCCGATCGATGGGGCGGCGTCTCGCGAGGGAGTCGGCGAAGGCTCGGTGGAAGCGGTCGAACTCACCCGCCAGCGCGCCGCCGGCTCGGCGCCCGATCCATGCGCACGCCGCGGCGACGATGCTCGAGCTCAGGAGCATAAGTACCAGCCGCACCACGAACTCGGCGCGCATCGTCTCGCGCTTGTCGGCCACTGCCCCTTCGATGCGATCGAGGTGGAGCCCGGCCCCCACGGCCCAGCCCCAATCGGTCACTCCTCGCACGTACGATAGCTTGGGGGTGGGCTCATCCCGGCCCGGGGCCACCCACGAGTAGGTGACATAAGCGCCATCGGGGTCATAGGCCGCCTGGACGATCTCCTGGACCACTTTGCTGCCCTCGGCGTCCTCCATCTCCCATAGGTTTTGGCCCACCAGATGGGGCTGGGCCCGGTTCACCAGCTCCGTTCCATCGAAGCTCTTGACGAAAATGTAGCCCTCTCCGTCGGCGAAGGACATGGCCGCCAGCCGGTCGCGTACCATCTCCTGGGTATGGGCCGTCAGGTCCTCCATGTACATGCCTGTGCCGATGATCCAGCCGAGAGGCTCCAGGTACCGAACGTGAGCGAACTTGGTCGACGGCTCCGCCCCGTCGATGCGCGGCCATAGGTACTCGACGAAGCCCTGGCCGTGCACCGAGGCGGCGTGGATCATCTTGTCGACCATGCCCTCGCTGTACTGGTCGGCGAACCCCCGGATGATCTCCCCCTCGATCTCGGGTGAGGGAGGATAGACCCACGCCACTCCGTCGGTGTCGATGGCGAAGTAGTACCCCTCGCCGTCATCCCAGCGCATGGCCGTGAGAGCCTCCTCCACAAGCTCCTGTCGACGGGCCAGGGGCTCGTCGGCGTGCTCGGCGCAGAGATGCTCGGCGAGCCGGTGGGCTTGCTCAGTGCGAAGCAGAAGCTCCTGGCGGAGATGCTTGTCCTCCTCGGCGCGCTCGTAGGCCACATGCTCCATGGCCTGATCAACCTGCTGCTTGACTTCCTCGCGACACTCCTGGGTCAGGCGCTCGCGCAGGTCGGCGACCTCGGCGTTGAAGCCCACGTAGTCCTGGGCCATCCACAGTCCCGACCCGAAGGCGGCGGCGAGGACGGGGAGCAGTACCGTCGCCCGGGCGATCTCCCTGGAGAACCGGCTGCGCTTCCGGCCACGGCGGGCCGAGACCCACGACGCCAGGCCCGAGCCGACGATGACCAGACCCGCGAAGCCCAGGGCCCAGTACGCGGCCATCCACAGGCGCCGGTCGCGCGCCGTCGGCTTGTTGATGAGGGTGCTGCCCGCTGGTAGATCGTCCTCACTGAGGCCGTGGCGCGCCATCGCCCGGTAGTCGAAGATGTCGCGGTTGGGGCTGTCTCCCACGATGGGTAGCTCCGCAGGGCGCCTGCCCGCCAAGATGCGGAGCACGAGCTGCCCGGCGGCCCGGCCTTGGTCGGGGGCGCTCGCCATCCGGCCCCCCACCACGCCGGTATCCAGGTAGAAGTCCCAGAGCCCGAAGACGGGTACGGGGGACGCCTGACAGATCTGTCGTCCACTCTCCTCGTACGTGAAGAACTGGCCGCTGGCATCGCGGTTGAGCACGGTGAGCAGGACCGCGTCTTCGCCGGCGCGTAGCACCGGCAGTCGGCCCAGGATCTGGGCGAGGGTGAGATCGCGCCAGTACTCCACCTTTACGCCCTCGTACTCCCCCCCCAGGGCCTCCTGAGCGGCACGGATCTCCGCCTGGCCCGTCGCCGTGCGGTCGCCTATGACGATACAGCGCTCCAGGTCGGGCAGCAGCCCGCGCATGGCCGCGAAGGTACGGGCCGCGTCGGTCTGCTCGACCACGCCCGTATAGTAGCCCGAGTCGTCGATGAGCTCGGGGCCGAAGTGGTTGATCCCGCAGAACACGATGGGGGTGCCCGGAAAGAGCTCCTCGCGACGGCGCTTGATGAGATCCAAAGCGTTGTTGTCCACGACGACGACGACACTCGGTGGAGCACCGGAGTAGCGGGCACGGAGAAGCTCCACCAAGGGCTCCTCCACCTCGTCCACGGGGTGTCGCTTGCTGTCCATGTACTCCAGGCATAGGGTCAGCTCGCCGGCGTCCTGCAGTACCTCGCGAAGTCCGTCGGTGACACCGTCGGTCCAGGACAGACCGCTGTGGTACGAGTGGAGCACCAGCACTTCGGGAGCATCGTCCTCCGCCGAGGCCGGAGCGCCTGTGAGGCAGGCGATAGCCGCGATCATCAAAGCCACGGCGAAGCGGAGCGCGGTCCGTGTGGCAGCCATGAGCCTCTCCCTGAGCGTCCCTGCGGTCAGGGCCTCAGAGTGTTGTATGCCTCAAGCCAGGTTCGCCCAGGTGTCCATTCTGGAGAGGAGACGTCTACTCGTGCCACCGCGTCAGCACCAGGGTGCAGTCGTCGGGGGGCGGGGCCGAGTCCCCCACGGGCAGCATCTCGGTTATGGTCCTGGCGGCCATGGCGGGGTCCCAGGTCTGGGTGGGGCGACCGAGAGCCGACCGAAGGGCCCGGAGGGGGTCGGGATGGTGGCAGTGCTCGGTAAGCCCGTCGCTGAGGAAGGCGAGGATCGTGCTGGAGTCGACTTGATGACTCGTCTCCGGATAGGCGGAATCCATGAACAGACCGATGGGGGCGCCCGGTACGCCCTCGAGGGACGTGGCTCCCTCGGCATCGGTGGCGATGGGCCACGGATGGCCCGCCGAGGCGCAATCGATCCGCCCGCGACGTGGATCCAGCCGGCAGACGGACAGAGTCACGTATAGCTCCATGGCCTCCAGGGTGCGGATCAGTGAGCGCTGCAGCTCCTGCAATACGGGGCCGGGAGGCAGGCCCTGGGCCGCGAGATACCGTGTGTGGGTTGCCACCCCGCCGGCGCACATGGCCGCCGCCAAGCCGTGGCCGCTGACGTCGCCCAGAAACAGGGTGCTCGTGCCGTCGGCTAAGGTCATGCCGCCGAAGAAGTCCCCGCCCACCCAGAGTGAGGCCCTGTATGAGGCCGATACATCGATTCCCGCCAGCTCCAGGTCCGTCGGTAGGGTGGCGCGCTGCACCGCCGCGGCCTTGTCGAGCTCCCGGCCCAGAGCTTCGTTCTCTCGCCGAACCTGCTCCTGGAGCTCGAGCATACGGCGACCCACCGCCAGGCGTGCCCGCAGCTCGCCCGGATCGAAGGGCTTGTTCACGTAGTCGTTGGCCCCCGCATCCAGGGCCTCGACCAGGTCGGTCTTGCCCTCGCGAGCGGTCAGCATGATGATGTACGGAGGGTCGTTGGTGGCCCGCCCGCGCACCGCCCGGCAGATGTCCACCCCATCGAGCCCAGGCATCTGCCAGTCGAGTAGCGCCAGGCGCGGCGGATGCTCCGCGCACAGCGCCTCGAAGGCGTCGGTCCCGTTGGCGACGGTGACGGGCTCATATCCCCATCGGGGCAGAATCCGCTCTAGCATCACCCGGCAGGCGGCGTCATCGTCGGCAACCAGAATGCCCATTGACCCCTCGGGCTGCACCTCGGCGACTCCTCCCAGACCCGCTACGGTTCCGCGGGTGACGGGGGTCTCCTTCCCGAAGTAGCAGGACGCCGGAGACTTGGATCAGCGCCCCTTGGCCTGACGGCGAAGGTCCTATATGCTTGCGACAGAGTAACTGCGGACAGCTCGGCTCAGCGCGTCCTGAGGAGGCGAAGGCACCATGCGTCCGACGCTCGCACTTCTCCTCATGCTAACCGCTACCTCGTTCACCCTCGCCCAGCCGACAGACGATCCCGACGCCATCCGACAGGCCACCCGCGACTACATCGAGGAGCTCAAGCTCCACAACCAGAGCGGCATCGGCACGAGCCTGGACGACGTCTCCTCCGACCTAGCCGTCCTCGACGGGTTCCGCCCCACCGATACCGTCCCCATGGGGGCCATGCCCCGCCTCGCCGGGGGTGGGTACATCCTAGTGGCCCCCGGCTGCTACGAGCTCGATGCCGCCACCTTCTGCCTGCACGCCGGCGCGTACCGCCCCGGTGGGGGCGACGGCTACGCACTGGCCCCGCTCAACGGCATGGGCGCGCCCATCGCTGAAGCCGTCCTGCGGGGGTGGCTCGACCATCCGGAGCTCCCCCAGACGCGCGTCCAGGGTCTCCTCTGGGCCATCGACGAGCGGATCCCTTACGGCGAGCTGGGCCCGTCACTCACCGAGGCGGCGGACGCCCTGCTGGCCCCGGCTGAGATCGAGAGCTGGCGGGGCTTGGGGCGAGGAGAGCGACCCCGGGCGCCCGACATGGTCGACCCCGATGTTCTGGCCCAGGCCGAAGCCGAGCTGGCCGCCGTCATGGACGCGCCCCCGCCCCTCGGCCTGGAGGCCCGGGCCGCCGAGCTGGAGCGGCGGATTAAGCAGGGAGCCATGGACGACCCCCAGGAGCTTCAGGCTCTGATGGCTGAGATGATGGAGATCCAGTCGGAGATCAACGCTCGCCTGGAGGCCCAGTACGAGGCCATGCGCGAGTACCAGGAGACGGTCCTGCCCATGTTCCAGGCCAACCAGATCGTCTACGAGGAGATGGCCCGCCGGATGGCTCCCGAGGGCGATCCCGCGCCGCCCGAGGGGAGTCGCGAGATCCCCCTCTGCCGCTGGTCTCTGGACCCGGCCGGGTACTTCGTGCGGTTCGTGCCCATCGCGTCGTACGAGCGCTGCCTGGTCTCCGTCAGCGTCCCGCCGGCCAGCAGCCTCGAGCGCGACGCATCGGGCCGAGTGGCCAGCGTGACGGCGGGCGAACGGCGCGTGCGCATCCAGTACGGGGACGCGGGCGCCATCGAGGCCGTGCGCGTCACCCATCCCTCGGGAGCAATTGATGATGTGCCCGTCGTCCGACCGGTCGCATGGCCGGAGGCGCAGCCGGATACGGTGCGGGAGCTCGATGATAGGCTGGCCAGCCTGGCGCCCCGTGGCGCCTCGTCCCACCCTCGCTCCGACGCCCTCGCCCTGGCGACGCTTGTCACGGCGCTCGCCGGCGCCATGGACTGGAGCCCGGCCGAAGACCCACGCGACATGGATGCTGCCGTGCCCCATGCGCTCGGCGTCACCTACTTGGCGCTCCAGGATGCCATCCTTCGGTGCGTTGAGCCTGCCGCCGAGTCTCGGGGCGTGGTCTTCGGGCGAGGTCTGTCGGTGGTGGCCGCTCAGGGCGGCGGGGGCGGCCGTCTCGAGTGGTTCGACCCGAACGACAACCGCGTGATCATCGATGTGAACGGGCAGCGTGTGCACGTCGTCGACCTGACGTCCAAGGTCGCCCAGCCGGGGAACACGGGCCGGCAGCGCCTAGGCATCGCCCCTCGCGGGCACGATGATAGCGGTGGCAAGGACGCCATGGACCGTGCCGAGCGAGCCATGTCCGCACTCAGTGTGGCCTTCGACATAGTGAACGCCGTGGCCGACCCGGCGGGGTTCCTGCTGGACAAGGTCGGGCTCGGCACCGGGCTCGTGGGCCAGATGTTGGAGGAGTACCTGGCGACGGTCATGGATGTGGCCAAGCAGATCAGCCAGGCGCTGGGCGGCGATCCCCCGAGGGATGATTACGACTCCCTGGACCTTCCGCGGGTGCCGGACCTGCCGCCGGTGCAGGGAGAGGACGTCCCTGCGGAGCGAGTGGCCGCCATCCAGGACCTGGTTACTACATGGACTCAGGTGTTCAGCCATGCCCGAGCCGCGCAGGTCTGCCTGGATCGCATGGGGGGTGCCGCCCGGGCGGGCGATGACGACTGGGTCCATCGACAAGCGCTGGCTCTCGTGCACCATAAGCGGGAGACCGGTCTGGCCATGCTGCGGACGGCTAGCGCTTTGGACCACCTGGCCGACATGATCGAGGCCGATGGCGGGGATGGCCCGAAGATCACCCAGGCCGACGTGGAGGCCTGCCGTGCCGTCCTAACGGATGAGAGGAGCCGGGTCCACGAGCGCGTCGCGGAGCTCCTCGGACTGTCCGCCGAGGCGCTCGGGGCCTCGCGGACGCGCCGGCTCGAGGGCCTGGATCGGTTCCAGAAGAGCACCCCTCCCCCGCGAAGACTGCGCGACACCGCCGACGCGCTCCGAAGCCTGGGCGGGATATGGGCGGACTTGCCGGCGGTCGCCGCGAACGTGCCCTCGCCAGAGGCATAGCGGGGCTCGCTGGGCCCGCAAGCACCGCCATGGGCAACACGAGGAGGCAAAAACAGCATGCGCACGATCTGGATCATACCCGCTCTATGCGCCATGGTCGCTTCCGCGGCCCTGGCCCAGGATCCCGCCGAGGAGGCCACCCGGGCGTACATCGACGCCGTGGAGAGCTACGATGCCTCGGGGATCGGTACGGGCCTCGATGACGTGACAACGGACCTGGCCATTCTCGATGGCTTCATGCCTGCGGGGGAGGCTTACTGCGATCTAGCGGCCTTGCCCCGTCTGGCGGGCCGTGGCTACCTGCTCGTCGCGCCGGGCTACTACGAGCTGGATGGTGCTAGCTTCTGCCTCCACGCCGGGGCCCATCGGCCGGGAGGCGGAGATGGCTATGGCCTGGCGCCGCTCAAGGGCATGGGTGCGGGGCTGGCCCGGACGCTGCTGTACCGCTGGCTCGACCACCCCGACGTGGAGCAGGACCATATCCAGGCCCTGATCTGGGCCATCGACGAGCGCGTTGGGTACGAGGGCCTGGGCGCCGAAGCCCAGTCCGTCGCCGAACGGCTGCTGACGCCGGCCGAGATTGATGCCTGGGCGACCATCGTGCGTGGCGATCCCCCGGTCCAGCCCGAGACCTTGGATGAGCGCATCATGGCCGAGGCGCAGTCTCGCCTCGCCGGGGCTCTCGGGCTCCCCATCAGCGGTGATCTGGAGGAAGTAGCCGAAGGCCTGCTGGGCGACGTCGCACCGGGCGGCCTTCTGGGCGGGCTGGCGGGAGGCGACGACCCCGTCGAACAGCAGCTCGACGTGATTCTTCAGGGCCGCGTCGACGCCATCTACGACATGCAGCAGAGCGTTCTGCCCATGTTCGGCGCCGAGACGATACTGCACGATGAGCTTTCGCGGACACTGGCACCCGAGGGCGATCCCGAGCCTCCCGAAGACAGCCGGCAGATCCCCCTGAGCCGATGGTCGTACGACCGCGCCGGCTACTTCATCCGGTTCGTGCCCATCTACAGCTTCTCCCGGACTCTCGTGCAGGTGAGCGTCCCGCCCGAGTGCATCGTCGGCCGGGATGATGATGGACGCATCGAGAGCATCATCATCGGGGAGCGGGAGCTGGAGATAGGTTACAGCGGCGATCCCGAGCCCATCGAGGGCGGCGGAGGACTGCGCTCGGCGGAGCTTCGCGAGGTCATCGCCCGGGGTCCCGACGGACGGGACCGCGAGCGTATCGATGGATGGATCCTGGTGGGGCAGCCCCATGAGGACGCCGATGCGTCTGTGGAAGGCTCGGCGGCTCGCCTGGAGGCCTTGCTCGGGCTTCAGACCACCCTGGGCACTCTGGGCCCGCCTGACGCGGAGCCGCCGGTGGCCGAGACCGATGCCCTTGACCTTGGCTCCCTGGCCCTGGCTCTGGCCGAGGCGCTGGAGTGGGCGCCGCCGGAGGATCCCACCGAGCAGGCCGAGGCGATGCCGCCGGCCATGGAGATGATCTACCTGGCCTTCCAGGATGCCGTTGTGCGGTGCGACGCGCCCGAGGCGGCGCCCGACCAGGTGCTCGCACCACGCAGGCCGCACGTGGTTCTCGCCGCCCTGCGGCCCCCCGGCCCCCGGGTACCCAGGTGGCTCGACGCGCCTCGCCGCGTCGCTCAGCCCGGCAATAC
>WJIW01000122.1 GCA_014730065.1 Armatimonadia bacterium
GCCAGGTCCGTGTCCAGGTTGAATTGCTCCTTGTAGAAGGAGCCCTCCGCCTTAACCGCATCAACCGTAGTCAGTGCCAAGGCGATCCTCCCCTACGCGGTCACGTCGATGGCCTGGCTGGCGTTCTCATCGAGCTTGACGAAGCCAGTCCATTTGCTGACCGTGGTCGACTCCACCTGCCGGTCGATCAGGCGATCCACCTCGGTGATCACGCCATGCTCCGTGACCTGCTCCAGGGCGAAGCGCTCGTCGATGCCCAGAACGTAGTCCGTCGGCAGAACCGCAGTGGAGCCCCACCGGAGGAGCTTGGCGCCCACCGGGCTGACCAGCTCGCCCGAGGCCTGGAAGTTGAAGCCCGCCATGGGGTTCTGGAACTCGTCCAGGTTGAGGATGGTCCTCAGAAGACTGTCGCCCGCCACGATCTTCCGGCAGCGGTACCCGCCGGGGAAGGCCAGCCACAGCCGGACCATCTCGTCGTAGTCCAGGGTGCCACTGACCTCCGCCGACGTGGCGCTCAGGGCGTTGTCGTTGCCGTCACCGTCGATGATGGTATCCAGGGCCATGTCCGTCTCATCGATGGCCATCTGCATGCCGATCCTCTGAAGCCAGACCGAGACCACATTGGCGCGCTGGAGTCGCAGCGACTCGTAGCTCGCATTCAGCATGCGGCCGAACTTCTTGAGCCGCACGGTGTGATCGCTGACGCTCAGCTCCACCGTCGGGAGCTGCGCACCCTCGGCCACTTGATGGAGCTGCCGGCCGGACTCACCCTCCGAGAGCCAGGCGCCCTCGTAGGTGTGGGAGTCCACGTACGTCTCCGTGGCCACGATCTCCGGCAAGAGCGACTCCGCCAGCATCCCCGCTCGGACCTGGGTCTCCACGTAGTTGGGGAACAGGACCGCCGACGAAGTCGACGCGAAGAACTTGGCGATGGGGTCGGCGTGGGGCCCGTGGATCTTGATGCCATGGGCCATGAGCTGACGCGCGAAGGCGCCCGCCTCCTTAACCGCTCCATCGTACTCCTCGGAGGGGTCCAGCTCCTCGAGCACCTCCTCGAAGCCCACGCCCTTAAGGCGCGCCTCTTGGTACATCTCCTTCTCGAGATCGAGCTTCTTGACCGAATGCACAGGCGTGCTCCTTCCTGTCCTCGGGCCCGTAGCCCGGGACTGCGCCGTCGTGTGTCTCACTCGCGATTGCTGGGGCGGGGCCCGTCACGGCCCCCCGGGATGCTCTAGAGGAACAGCACGTCCACGTACCCGCTGACCAGGTCCTTACCCACGACCTTGCCCGTGCCTCCGCTCGCTACGCCCTTGACCGTGGCCGCCGCCGAGGCCTGGATCTGCTGTCCCCGAGTGGGCGTGCCAGTGTACGCCAGCCGAGCCACCGAGCCCGAGCGGAACAGCTCCACCGTCAGGACGCTGGAGTCATCGGAGACCTGCCGCACGATCCCGATGGGCACATCGGTGTCGGTACACTCGGCCACCTCGTAGTTGTCGCTCGTCGACTGCTTGACCAGGTCACCCACGGCCGGATCGGTCCAGCTCGATCCGGGCACGAAGGTCGTTACCGTCCCCGCGATGGGGCCGCCACTGATAGTGCGATTAGCCAATTCGACCTCACTCCTCCCGTACATGAAACAAGCCCGGGCCAAAGGCCGGGCTCAGTGCCACCGCTCCACCGTCCGTCGCCCTACTATCGCGTCACATACGCTGACACGTCCGGCTCGCACACCGACCCGGCTCGGCGGGCGACCCATGGGGCCTCGGCCCGAGGTCGCAGCGACTCCCGAAGCTCCAGGAGCTTCGTGGCGTCCATGCCATCGAGCCGGCTCTTGTGAATCTCCCAGGTGTGCCGGTCACCCGCCAGCGCGCAGAGAGCCCGGATGTCCCCTTTCAGCTCCTCCCGGAAGCGCTCGCCATCGGCCGCCAGGGGTTCGAGCCGGGCCACGTCCGCCTCCCGAGCCGCCAGCTCCATCCGCGTCTCCTCGAGAGTCTCCAGTAGCTTGGCCCTGGCGTCGGCATCCATCGCCTTGCCGTCCTCCCCCTCCCATGCCTTGGTGAGCATGGCCTCGCGCTGGCTACCCAGGTAAACGAGCGACCCCTCGACCGCCTCGGCCTCTCCCTGCCAGGTGCCCGTCGCCGTGCGTCCATCGTATTGCCGGCCGGGGATGTGCGGGCATTCATGGGAGTAGACGTCCCGTCCGCACAGATCGCAGATGAGCTTCTCGCACCGGAACCCGATGGACGTGTACCGCACCACCCCGCCGTCCATGAGCTTCCGCAGGTGCTCGTTCTCCGGCGTGACCAGCATGTAGAACCACGCCTTGACCGCCGGCGCCCGGCTCGGTCGCTGAATCACCTCCGCCCGGTAGAACAGGCCCTCGGGCGCGGCATCGCGCCGGTGGCCCACGAGGAGCGACTTACCCACGATCGACTCGGCGAACTTGGCTAGCACCTCATCGGAGAACCGCTCGTGGTCGCGGTCGTACTCGCCCGTACACAGGACCATCGCCCTCGCGTAGATCTCCTCGGGCGCGAGGGCCCGGCCGGCATACGTCTCGATCAGCCGCAGATCGTCCGGCCCCGGTGTGTGGACCTCACCCCCCGCGCGCAAGGTCTTGCATCCCGAATGGAGCATAGGCGCCCCCTCCCTGTACTTCCGGCCACACGGCCGGTACGACAGCGGGGCCCTCCCCGCCTTGGAGAGAGCCCCGCGACTTCACATGGGTCTGGTTGCCCCAAAACTACTCGCTATCGAGTCCGCCCTCGGCGAGGGCTTCGCTGACGGCCTCCGCCATCCGCTGAGCGATCTCGTCGGCGAGTCGCTCGAGTGTCACCTCGAGGTCGCTGCCCTCCATCTTCTCCTCGATCTCGCTGCGCAGGTCGAGGACCTCGTCGAGATCCTCGGACTCGATGATGACCCGAGCCTCGCTGCCAGCCTCGCCTACTCTCTGGCGCAGGATCCGCAACCCTTCCAGCTCCTCGAGCTGCGGGAGCCGGGGATGGCCGCAGGTCGGGCACCGCTCCC
>WJIW01000123.1 GCA_014730065.1 Armatimonadia bacterium
CGAAGCTCGTACATCCACCCCGTCTGGTCGCCGAGCGGGACCGTCCTGACCGACGACTTCCCCGCCGATCACTACCACCACAGCGGGCTCTTCTGGCGCTGGCCGAACACCATATGGCGCGGCGAGCGCTACAATCACTGGGACTTCAACGGGGGTATGAAGACGGAGTTCGAGCAGTGGCTCGGCCGGGAGGCCGGCCCCATCTGCGCCGTGCTCGGGGTGCGCAATGGCTGGTATGTGGATGGCGAGAAGGTCGCCACCGAGGAGGTCTGGATCCGCGCCTGGCCCCAGGTCGGCGCCGGCTATCCCGTGGACATCACCATCCGCCTAAAGGCCGAGGAGCCGGGCCTGGTAATCGGCGGTGAGCCCTATAACGAGAAGGGCTACGGCGGCTTCAGCATCCGATTCGCCCCCCGCGAAGAGGCCGTGATCGCCCTGGAGGAGGGTCCCCAGAGCGACCGGTTCGAGGCCCCGAGTCCCTGGTGCGACTACTCCGGCATCTTCGACGGCGCCCGTGCGGGTGTCGCGACTTTCCTGGGCGACGACCACCCCGGCCAGCCGGCCGAGTGGTTCCTGCGCCCCTATGGCTGCTACACCGTCTCCTGGCCCGGATTGGGCACGGCGGACGTCCCTTCGGGCGAGTTCATGGAGCTGCCCCACCGTATCTGGGTTCACGACGGCGACCGCGCCAGCGGCGGCGTGCCCGAGGCCCACGAGTCGTGGGACGTCCTGCAGTCGACCGAGCTGAAGGAGATCGAGTAACCGGAGTCCCCTCCGGACCGTCCCGCTAGGGGTGCGGTCCCGTTGATCGAGCACGTGTAGAGGAGCGACCACAGTGCGCGTCGGACTGGACATCGGATCGGACACGGTGAAGGCCGTCATGCTCGACGATGACGGCAACATCACCGAGCTGCCGGTCCTCAGAATACAAGGACAGCCTCTGGCCCGCGTCAGAGACCAGCTCGAAGCCCTCCGGGAGCGCGGCATCGAAGCCGCCAAGGTGGGTGTCACCGGCTCCGGTGCCGCCGCCTTCGGGGCTCTGGTGGGTGTCGAGCCCACCGAGGAGGTCAATGCCCTCTCCTCGGCCGTGGGGCTCATCGACCCAGAGATCCGCACCGTCGTGGAGATGGGCAGGGAGAGCCAGAAGTACATCCTCCTCAAGGAGGCCGGGCCCGACCGCCGGCTTCTCGTCGAGGAGGCGAGCCTCGGCCACAAGTGTGCCGCCGGCACCGGCTCCTTCCTGGACCACATGCACCGCCGGCTGAACTACGATTCCATCGATCAGTTCGCCACCACCGCCCTGGAGACGGACAACCCCGCCACCCTATCCGGCCGCTGCGGGGTGTTCACCGAGTCCGATATCGTGCATCTCTACCAGAAGGGCACACCTCGGGAGCGGATCGTGGCGGGGATCCACCAGGCCATCTGCCGGACCTACAAGAACTCCGTGCTGAAGGGCCGCCCCGTCCTGGGCAAGGTCGCCTTCGTGGGTGGCGTCTCCCAGAACGCCGGCGCCCGCAAGTACCTGGCCTTGGAGCTGAATCTCGATGGCCGCCTCGTAGTTCCCGACCATAATGTAACCGCCGGCGCCATCGGCGCGGCCGCCGAGGCCACCCAGGAGCTGGACCTGGAGGATACCGTCGACATCCTCCGCCGTCATCTGGCCAAGCCCCTGGAGTACCACGCCACCGAGCCCCTCAGGCTCGAGCAATCCCGCTTCGAGCAGGCCAGCGACGAGAGCGAGCTGCCGAGGAAGGTCGCCCGGGCGGGGCTGGGCGTGGACATCGGCTCTGTCAGCACCAAGGCCGCCGTGGTCACCGAGGTCGATGGCGAGGTGGTCGTCCTGGCCGCCTACTACCGCCGAACCGCCGGCGATCCCCTCAGCGCCGTGAAGGACACCCTGGGCAAGATCAACGAGCAGCTCCAGGAGCGGGGCATCGAGATCGACACCGTCGTCGCCGGCACCACCGGCTCGGGCCGGTACCTGACCGCCGACTACATCGGCGCCGATGCCGTGAAGAACGAGATCACCGCTCAGGCCCATGGCACCATCGCCTTCGCCCCCGAGGTGGATACCATCTTCGAGATCGGCGGGCAGGACTCCAAGTACATCAAGCTCAGCGGTGAGGTCATCGTCGACTTCGAGATGAACAAGGCTTGCGCCGCGGGCACAGGCGCCTTCCTCGAGAAGCAGGCCGAGAACCTGGGCATCACCATCGAGGAGTTCGGCGATGTGGCCCTCCGAGGCACCGCACCCCCCGAGCTCGACTGGCAGTGCACCGTCTTCTCCGAGTCGGCCATGCTGTACTACCAGCGGAACAACATCCCCACCGAGGACCTGGCCGCGGCCGTGTGCCTGGCGTCGGTCCGCAACTACCTAAACAAGAACGTCGCCGGCCGGGAGATCGGCGAGAAAATCGCCTTCCAGGGCGCCGTCGCCTTCAATAGGGGGATGGTCGCCGCCATGGAGACCGTCCTCGGTAAGGCGATCACGGTCCCGCCCTATCATCACCTCACGGGCGCCGCGGGGGTCGCGTGGCTCGCCCTGCGCGAGGGCCCCGAGCAGGCTTCCTTCGTCGGCTTCGACACCGTGGCCCAGGCCGTCTACAAGGTGACGTCCTTCGAATGCAGATCCTGTGAGAACCGCTGCGACGTGAACACCTTCCAGCTCGGCGATGGGCCCAAGTTCTTCTACAACGACCGCTGCGAGAAGTTCTCCGCCGAGGGCAAAACCAAGAAGGGCGAGGAGCTGCCCGACCTTTTCGAGGAGTACGAGCAGCTTCTCACCCGGCCGGTAGGCCCCGAGCCACCCAACGATGCCGCCAAGGTGGGCGTCCCACGCGGCCTCATGTTCTCCGACTACTTCCCGCTCTGGAACGGCTTCCTCCGTACTCTGGGGTTCCAGGTAATCGCCTCGGAGCGCACCTCCAAGCGGATCGTCGACAAGGGCAAGGAGATCACCGCCGCCGAGCCCTGCTTCCCCATCAAGGTCGCCCATGGTCATGTGGCCGATGCCCTGGAGCAGGACGTGCACTACATCTTCTACCCCGCCGTGTACGACGCCGGCGAGCCCGAGGGTGACTGGACCCACGCGCGCACATGCCCCTACGTTCAGGCCGCCCCCGAGGTCGTGGCGACGGCATTGGACCTGGACTCGGCCGACGTGACGTACCTGACTCCGCGCTTCAACTTCCAGCGCGGCGAGCGCCACGTCCGGCGCATCCTGCGGGAGCTGGCCCAGGAGATGGGCAAGAGCCGCGCCGAGGCCGATCGCGCCATAGAGGTGGGCCTTAGGGCCCTCGAGGAGTTCCGCGCCGACATCGACAAGCGGGGCGTCGAGGTGCTGGGCGGCTTGCCCGAGGACCAGATGGCCTTCGTGGTCGTCGGGCGGCCCTACACCCTATACGACGCCGCCGTGAACATGCATGTGGGGCAGCGCATTCGGGACCTGGGCATCCTGCCCATCCCCCAGGATTTTCTGCCCCTGGCCAAGGAAGACCCCTCCCACGAGTGGGTCAACGCCTACTCGCGGCAGATCCAGAAGAAGCTCCAGGCGGCTCGAATCATCCGGCAGGATGAGAGACTCAGGGCTGTGGTCCTCACGTACTTCGGCTGTGGCCCGGACTCTTTCGCTAACCCCTTCTTCAAGGAGGAGCTGGTCGAGCCGTGCTACGTCATGCAGATCGATGAGCACACCGCCGATGCGGGGGTTATCACCCGCATGGAGGCCTTCGCCGACACGGCGGCGGCCATCACCGTCGGCGAACGCCAGACCCCCATCCGCACCGATGCCACACCCATGGCCGAGCTGGCCCGGCAGAACCGGACCGTCTGGATCCCCGATCTGGAGGGCTCGGCACCGGTAATGGCCACCGCCCTCCAGTGCTATGGGGTCGATGCCCGGGTCCTCCCGCGCTCGCCCGATCCCGGCCTCAATCTGGCGCGCAAGGCCATCAGCGAGGACGTCTGCCTGCCCGCCCTGGTCACCGCCGAGGATATGCTCTGGCGTGTTCGGCAAG
>WJIW01000124.1 GCA_014730065.1 Armatimonadia bacterium
CACGGTCTCCGCGGCGCGCTCGATGCCGCCCTCGGTCATGCCCAACCCGAACCCGCGCCAGTAGGTGGGCGGGCTGCCACTGACGGTGGGACCCACGTCGAGGAGGTAGTAGTCGCTCACGGTGTAATCGCCCGGCAGCCGGGCGCTCGGGCACTCGAGGATCTGCTCGTTCTTCATGTACGACTGGAGCGGCACTTCGCACGTGAAGTACCAGGAGCACCAGACGTTCGCGCCACCATCGCCGTAGTACCAGTAGCGGAACCCGGCGCCCTCGTTGTCCTGAACGTACATCTGGCTGGCGGTCAGAAGCTGCCGTACGTTCGAGAGGCAGCTCGTCTGGCGTGCCTTCTCCCGCGCCTTGGCGAAGACGGGGAACAGTATGGCTGCGAGGATCGCGATGATCGCGATCACCACAAGTAGCTCGATCAGCGTGAAGCCGATGCGACGTGCGCGTAGACGTCCAAACCCTCTCATTGTCGCTTTCCCCTTTCCAGAATTCCACCGCAATGGTAGCAGTTCCGGTTAGGCCTGGAAAGCGCTTACGGACGAAAAATGGAACAATATCCTCCCGTTATGCCGCATTTCCTACTCCGCCAACTGCAAAGTCTCCCACCCGGAGGCCGTGGTCACCAATGAGGCCGCAGCCTCGCCGCCAAGGTCGGAGGCGGACTGCAGATCAACCACTGCCGCGGCCCCCTCCGGCAGCGGCAGCACCGCCACCGACCCTTCGGGCGAGGCCGGCAGGTTGGTCATCTCACCATCGATGAGAACGGTCACAGGACCGCCCCGGTATCGGATCAGGAGGGCCTGGCCCATGCCGCTCTCGAGGGCGACCCGAGCCTGGTCGCCGAGGCGCAGATTGAGCGGCTCGATGGCAAGCTCCGGATCGTCCCGCTCGACCCAGACCGTGTGTAGCTCGTCGCCGACCAGTGAGAGCACTCTGTAGCCGATGCCGCACCGGTCGGGCGCGGTGGAGAAGGACAGAGCCCCGGTGGTTAGGTGCGGTGTGCCGTCCTCCGAGTGGAACAGCCGGTTGCGATGGAAGTGGCCCGTCAGGGTGAGCCTGAGGTCGTGCCCCTCGAAGGCCGACAGGACCCGCTCCCAGTTGTCGATGCCATCCGACGGCTCGCCGAAGGGATGGTGCGCCATCACCATAATCGGCTCATCGGGGCCGACTCCCTCAAGCTGACCCTTGAGCCACCGAAGCTGGGCTTCGCTGACTCGCCCCTTGTGCTCCAGGTGACCATCGACGAAGAGGCACGTGTCGAGAACGAAGAGCTGCCAGTCGCCAGCTTCGAAGCGGGCATAGGCTGGCTGGCCCGTGTAGTGCCGGAACAGGCCGCGGTACTCCCGCTCGCCCGGTACCGCATCGTGGTTGCCGGCGGCGTAGACGATGGGATATGGGAACCCGTCCACGGCACCCATGAAGCTGCTCCACTGAGCCGTCGTGCCCGTGTCGGTAAGGTCGCCGGGCATGAGCATGGCATCCAGGGGAAGGGCCTCGATCTGGCCAAGGCCCCAGCGGAGATCGCTCAGCGGATCGCCGTCGGGCTTCTGGGTATCCCCGATGACGCCCAGTAGCAGCGGGCGTGGTGCGCCCAGGCAGGCGGTGGAGAGGATGATGAGCAGCGCTACGGCGAGCGGCGGGCGTCGCAGGGGCATGGAGATCGCCTCCAATGGCTTGGGTTGGTCCCGGCGCAGTATAGCATCGGGCGCCTCATCGGGGCATCGGGAAGGGAACTCGCCGGCTCAGGCCGCATACCCCGGTTGTGTGCCAACATCCCGGCGGGTCCCCCGCCCAGAAGAGGTGCTCCCCCCATGTCAACGCCCGCTTTCGGACCCCTCGGGTCCCTCGCCACCGCCAAGAGCTTCCAGGCACGGCGCGCCAGCTCATACGATACCTCCGGCCGCAACGCCGATGCCTGGCCCATCGAGCCCGGTGAGACGAAGACCATCGCCGAGATCGATGGACCCGGCTCGATTAGCCACATCTGGTTCACCATCGCGTCGGGCGACCCACTGTATCTGCGCAAGCTGCTGCTGAGAGCCTACTGGGACGGAGAGGACAGCCCGTCGGTCGACACCCCCGTCGGCGACTTCTTCGGCCTGGGCCACGGCCGCGCATACAGCTACGAGTGCGCCCTGTTCAACACCAGCACCAATCTGCAGGGCGAGACCGCCGTGGGCATCGCCATGAACTCCTGGGTCCCCATGCCCTTCGGCGAGAACGCCCGCATCGAGATCGTCAACGAGCAGGAGGAGCCCGTTCGGTCCTTCTACTTCTATGTCGACTACCAGGCCTACGAGCAGCCACTGCCCGAGGACACGCTGCGCTTCCATGCCAAGTGGCGCCGCGAGCTCCCCACCCCCGGCTGGACGGGCAAGGGCAGCGTCTGGAACTCCGCCGAGTGGCATCAGCGCATGGGCGGCGATGAGGGCGTG
Source organism: Armatimonadia bacterium (assembly GCA_014730065.1). Classification (GTDB taxonomy): domain Bacteria; phylum Armatimonadota; class Zipacnadia; order UBA1398; family UBA1398; genus UBA1398. The sequence continues at coordinate 2,443 of WJIW01000124.1, forward strand.
AACCTGAGCGACGAGAACAACTACTGCTTCCTGGAGGCCGAGGGCCGGGGACACTTCGTGGGTGTCAACTTCGCCATCGACCACATGTACAAGGGTTGGTGGGGCGAGGGTGACGACATGTTCTTCGTCGATGGCGAGGAGTGGCCGCCCTCACTCCACGGCACCGGCTCCGAGGACTACCTCAGCCACGCGTGGGGCATGCAGAACAATGCCCATCTCTACAACGGCACGTCGTGGGCCGAGATCGACTCGGGCAACGATTGGGGCAAGGTCTGCGTCTACCGCTATCACGTAGTCGACCCCGTGCCCTTCAAGAAGAGCCTGCGAGCGTCCATCGAGCACGGCCACGCCAACAACCGAAGCGACGACTGGAGCAGCACCGCCTACTGGTACCAGACCGAGCCCCACAAGGTCTGGGCCCCCATGCCACCGGTGGAAGCCCGGATGCCTTGCATGTGACGCAAACGGGGGCGGGCTCGACCGCCCGCCCCCACCCTACGCTCTGCCGCTCCCGGCCCCGGCCTAGTTGATCACCACGATCCAGCCGCCGGTGGGCGGATGCACGGTGACCGTGCGGGTCGCCGTCGTCATGGCGCCCTCGTCGTCGATGGCCGTCGCGGTTACGGGGTACTCGCCGGGCGTGCGGTAGACGTGGCTGCTCTCCCTGCCGTCGCCCAGGTCCTCGACCGTGCCATCGCCCCAGTCCAGGGTCACCTTCGATACCGCGTCCACATCCGAGGCGGTGATCGAGGCAAGGATCTCCACGGGCGCCTCGCCCGAGGTGGGCACCAGCGAGAGGGCACAAGTCGGTGGCTCGTTGACGCCCAGGCGCACCGTTACCGGCACCCGCTTCCAGACGCCATGCACCAACGCTCGCACGTACCCCGACCGGGCCCGCGAGCCCGCGGTGAACAGGCCCGTCCGGTGGTCGATGCGGCCGATGCCGCAGTTCACAATCCAGCGCACGGTCACATCCACCGCGTTGCCATCCCAGTCCAGCGGAGTGGCCTCGAACTGCAGCGTCTGGCCCTCCCTGACGATAGCACTCCCCGGCTCCACGGCGATCTCCTTGACCTTGCGCTTCATCAGATGGGTCAGGCAGGGCAGCGGGACCTCGATCTCGTCATCGGGCTCGTTGGAGAGATCGATCTCCAGGTAGTAGCTCGCGTACTCCGACTCCTCGGGCGGCTTGACGCACAGACGGATGCTGACTCGGCGGGGCACGCCCCTCAGGCAGTAACGGCCACGGGAATCGGTCCGAGTGAAGATCTTGAAGAGACTCCTGGTGCCGACGGCCGATGCCGACGTGGAGTCGTCCTCGGGCAGGTAGATCAGGGCATCGGCGATAGGCTTACTCGGGTCCTGAGCGTCGACCAGCACACCGGAGATGGTGATGCCGCTCGGATCACCGATGGGCTCCTCGACCGGGTCGTCCTCGGTCTCATCGATGGGCGGGGCCGGCGGCTCTTCGTCCACCGGAGGCGGCGAGCTGTCCTCGTCGCCGGGCTGCCCGGCTAGGCCTCCGCCATCGCCCGTGGTGGGCGGCTCGGGCACCGAAGGCACGTCTCCCTCGTCGCTGGGAGCGGCGGGCGGCGTCTCGCCCGATCCGTCCTCGGTGTCACCGGCCGCCCCGTCATCAGCGGCGGTGTCGTCCAGGGAGGCCGTTCCCACCTCCCCTCCGCAGCCAGCGGCCAGGGCGAAGACCAGGCCGATCAGCGTGGTCAGTATCAACAGACGAAGCATCGTCATGACTGCACCTCCTCCGGCCCCGGGGCTATCCATCGGTGAACACCCTCAGGGGGGAGCCGTACCTACTTCCCTGGTAGACCCGGCCCTGGTCGTCGCAAGACCACTCGACTCCGGGCCGACGGAACACGAGCTGCAACAGAACGAAGTCACCGGTGGCCTCGTCCAGAACGGAGATCGTCCCCAAGGCACTGCAGCAGTAGAGATGGCCGTTGGCGGTGACCAGCATGTCGTCCACCACAGTGGTGAGGGTACCGCTGCTCTGCCACTCCACCTGGCCAGTACTCGCATCCATGGCCACCACTCTGCCGTTGGCCATGCCACAGTAGACCCGGCCGAACTTCCCGACGACAACATCGGTGCGCGGGGACGACGGCGGCGACTGCTCCCAGCGGACCTCGCCCGTGATCCCGCTTACCGCCTGGACCGAGTCTCGGCCCCTATTCGGGATGAAGATGGTCCAGTCATCATCGATGGCCATGGAGGTGCAGAACCAGCCGCCCAGGTCCGACTCCCAGATGGAGTCCCCCGTCGCCGGATCCACCTGGACCAGGGTCTTGCCGCGAACGGGGTCCACGTACACGTCCAGCTTGTAGGAGTAGAGACTGCCGTCGGGACCAAGACTCGGCTTGCCCATCTCGGCCCGCATCCACCGCACCCCACCCGTGTGCACGTCCAGGGCGTAGAGGTCGGCACAGCAGTAGTACACCGACCCCGCCCAATCGGTGACCATGCCCGCCGACGGATGCTCTCGGTCGGGGACCAAGTGCCACAGGACTTGGCGGGTGGCCGTGTCCACGGCCAGGATCGTGCCCTGGTCCGTGTTGCCCGATTGGACCGCCGTGGCCAGGATGATGCCATCCTCGGCCAAGGCGAGCTGGTCCACAAACCCCGTGCCTAGGTCGACCGACCACAGCGGCTCATGGGTCGCCGAATCCAAGGCATGGAGCCACCCCGAATCACTGCCAACGTAGAGGGTGCCATCGTGTCCCACCAGCGGGGCGCCGCAGTAGTACCCTCCGCCATCGGGGGCCAGGGAGGTGGTCAGGCTGGGCGAGGCTGGCCCGGGCATCGCGCTGTAGTAGGTGTTCTGCGCACTTCCGCCACGGGCGGGCCAGATGGCATCGGCCCAGCCCCGGGCCACCGACACGGTCGCCGCGGCCGATATGCCCGACTCCACTTCGAGAGCCGTGACCTCACACATTCCGCGACCGATGGCGGTGACCAGGCCCGATGAGCTGACAGTGGCGACAGCCTCATCGGAGCTGGACCAGGTCCAGGTATCTCCCGTCAAGACGATGTTGTCGTCGGCGTCCTTGGCCAAGGCGACGGCCTGCTGAGTCAGGCCCGGCTCCAAATCGATCGCCGCCGGGGCTATCTCCGCAGTGGTAATGGTGCTCGCCATGGTGATCTCCAGCGGCTCCAAGCCTACGGGAACCGTGGCGTTGATCTGCGCGCTGGCTTGGGGCGTTCCGCTGCCGTCGGATTGGGGGAGGGCCTCGGCAACGATCATACAGTCGAGCCCAGCGATGAGCCCGTCCACCGTGGCCTCCGGCGCATCCCGAGTCAACAGGACACTCGTCAGGGTCTCTTCAGAGGTGACCTCGACTACCGTCAATCGGATGCTCTCACACGCTATGGGAATGAGCCGAGTGCTCACGGCGGGGGCATCAGGGAACGTGGCCCTGACCACCCAGCCGCTATCGCCAGCGGTGCCCGTGGGCGTGCCCGGGCCGGAGGCGCAGCCGGCGAGCAGGCCCGCGGTGAGCGCCACGGTTACGATGAGCGGAATCCACAGACGACACATGGGCCACACCTCCCGAGTCTCCCAAGAGCCGTTCCCCTATTACCGGTATTCCACGTCTGCGCTAGGGTGGACGGGGCCTGACCACATACATGCCGGGAATGTGGAGGCAGGCGGTGGCGCCGCCGCCGAAGGATGCACGGCGACGCCAGGTGTTGCCTATTGGGTGCTCCAACCTTGCGGAATGGTTAGCGAGAATGGCGCGGGGTTGTTGTCCCAACTGTTCGATGGGTTGGTCTGACCATCGGCTATCTCGGTGACATTCGTGGCACTCAGCGACCCGCCGAGCTGGGCCACGGTAACCTCGCCGGTGGCGAAGGTCGAGCAGTTCAGAACGTCGATGGTTAGCTGGCTTGGGGCGCCGCTGGTATAGAGATGCCAGCCGCCCGCACCGGCGCAGTCGGGCGCGTCGGCCAGGGTCGTCGGCGGGGCCTTCACATACACCTGCATGGTGCAATCGGCCCTGGCGAAGGCGAAGATCATCACCGCGTCATAGGAGCTATTGCTGGGGTCGAACTTGCGGGTCGAATCCACTAGGGCGCCCGACGTGCCGTCCGGGGCGGGATTCCACTTCTCATAGAGGTACGTATGGCGGCCGCTGGCGCTGTAGTTGGCGCAATCGTAGTGGGTGTAGCTCCGCAGCAGATGGACAGCAGCCCCTAGCTGGTTCCACAGCCCGATGGGCCGGGCGTACAGGGCCTCATAGTCCGCCAGGGCGCCGGACGAGATGTGGGTATCCTCCGCGCAGGTCGCGTAGTAACCGGCAGCCAGAGCGGACAGTCCCGTCTGCCGGTAGTCCAGCACCGTCTTGGGCTCCAAGCTGCTGGTGCCCTTGTCCTCGAGGGCGCCGCCCGAGAAGCTCTGCCAGTTGGTCCAGATGACCTGCTGCCCCGCCGGCTTGGCCTTGCTGGTTGCCAGCGCGGCCAGAGCATCGCTGGGAACGCTCACGTCGGCGCCGATCTCCACCAGTCCATTGCGGGATATGGCGCCCTTGAGCCGTAGGCCCGACGGCACGCCGGTCAAAGTGTAGTTGTATGCTCCGGTCAGCGTGGTCATGGGTGGCGTGAACTCCAGCCAGTCTCCGTCCACCGTTGCACTCGGGAAGGTGGTGGCGTCGCTGGCTATGGATGACAGGTCCATGGTGGACCCGGTGTCGATCTGGACAACCATGGCGGTGCGAACCCGGGTGCGGCGGATCGCCGTGATAGTGACCGTCCTGGTTCCGCCGTCGGAATCGATGGTCACCGTGCCCGTGTTCGTGCCTACATCCATCAGGTCGCGGTTGATCTGCACCTCAACGCTGGCGGAGTTGGCTC
>WJIW01000125.1 GCA_014730065.1 Armatimonadia bacterium
AGGCGGTCATCACCATTCCGCCCGAGGAGAAGTCCAGCGTCCACCTCCTGAACGTACGTGGTATGATTCTCCCCGAGGAAGAGGACGGCGAACCGCCCCCAGCGGAGGAAGCCGAGGAGGGACCGCAGCCGACCATCGGTCCCGGCGAGGGGGAGGGCGAAGGGTCAGGCTTCGAGGGCATGCCGCCGCCCGAGGAAGCGCCCCCGGGCGAAGGCGATGGCGGGCCCTCCAGTCCACCCGCGGAGTCCAGCGAGTCCTAGTCGGCTTCGCCAGTCCATCCGATCGGCGCCACCTCGCACCGCGCAAGGCTGTTCCGCTGTGCCCCTTGGCTTTCGGGCTTGCGGGCGCCGGGACACAACAGGAGGGAGCCGCACCATGCGCATCGCCGTCGCGACCCAGACCCGACGTCACAACTCGGGCATCGATCCTCGCCTAGCCCTATGCCGCTTCTTCATCATCTGCGATACCGACACGGGGGAGCGACGTGCCGTGCCGAACGCCTCCACTCTCGGCGGGGAGCGGGCGGGCCTCCACTCCGCTCATCTCCTCATTGGCCACGCCGTCGACGCGGTCATCGCCGGCCGGTACACGCCCCATGCCTTGGAGGTGCTGCGCCGGAACCACATCAAGGCCTACGTGGGCAGGCGCGGCACGGTAGATGACGCCGTGGCGGACCTGATGAATGACCGGCTGACCCAGGCTCGCTGGGGGCCCGATGTATCCATGGGCCAGGAGCCACCGGAGCTGGACGCCCCCGCCAGGGGCGGCCCGGAGCAAGGCCTGGGATCGCAGGACCTGACTTAGACGAGGGAGGCCGGGCGCGAAGCCCGGCCTCGGATGTCGCGTGGGTTGTCCGCGGTGGGTCTACATGCCGCCCGGCCCCATAGGCCCGCCTCCCATGTTGGGCGGGGGCGCGCCCCAGCCGCCCGGCGGCACGCCCATGGCGCCACCGGCGCCGCCCGTGGCCCGGATGTACTCGGCCCGCTGGGCGATCAGCTCGGCCGTCTCGGGCCTGAGAAGCAGCCGGCGCAGCTCGGACTCGCTGATGAGCGGCGGGGGAAGCTCGGCGCTGGGCACCTCGATCCCCATGGCCATCAGGGCATCGGCGGCTATCATGGGAGCCACCTCCCGAAGGGCCTGCTCCGGCGGCGCGCCGCCGAAGTCGTTGATCATCTGCGTCCGCCAGCCGTCGAATACGTCGATCAGATTGCGGACGATCTGCTCCTCCTCCATGGAGTAGCGATGATGTAGCCGGGGATCGGCGCCGACATTCATCAGGTCGTTGATCAAGGCCAGCCGCCGGTCCAGGTAGAGATTGGCGCCGATGGTCATCAGCTCCGCCATGGGCCGCCACATGAGCTGGGTGATGGCGTTCAGAGTCTGGTTCGCCTGGGCGGCGTAGGCGTTGAGCATGGCTTCGACTTGGGCGCCCCCGGGCCCGGCCAGATCCCACTCGATCATCAGGATCTGATCGGGGCGGAGGGTATCGATGAAGGTGGAGTACGCGTCCAGCTCGGCGCGCTTCAGCTCCGCCCGGGAGCGTACGATGGCCAGCATGCCCTGATCGATCTGTCGCTGCGCGGCCTGGGGCACCTCGGCGCCACTGGCAAGCGCCCGGGCCTTCTGGGCCAGAGCCTCGCGCATCTGGAGCAGGGCCTGGTTCTGAGCCACGTCGGCCTCGGTCTTGGTCTCCGCCAGGGCGGTGAGCCGCGCGGAGATCTGCATGACCTGCTGGTCCGATAGCTCCATGATCGCCATGAGCCGCACGATTGCGAAGCTGTCGGCGGCCACGCTGGCCTCGGTTGTCTCCGACTCCGGCGGGCCAAGACCCAGAGGCGCCGCCTGGTCCTGCTGAGCGGCGGCGATGGCTGGCAAGCTCAGGGCTAGCACCATGCAGAGAAGACGCTTCATTGGACGCCACCTCCACCCAGGCTGATCCCCAGGAGATCGGAGAGCACCTGGCTCGTCACGGGGTCGCGCAGCATGTTCTCGAACCCGGCCTGGGTCACCAGGTCGGTCTGGGCACGCATATGGGGGCTGCGGCCCTGGGCATCGAGTCCGAGCTGCTGGCGGACCTGCTCCCGGAACTCGGTCAGGGCTTCATCGCCCGCGTCGGCGGGGATGGCCCGCACGGTCTCCATCAGCGCGATCATGGCATCGATGGCGGGGGGAAGCAGCTCGGGGTCGTCGCCGACCACTCTGCGCGCCAGTCCGGTGGCGAGCCCTTCGGCCTGCTGCTGATAGGCGTCGGGCTCCATCTCCCGGACCATCAGTAGACGCTGGACCAAGGCATCGAGACTCGTGCCGCCCTGATCGAGGGCCATGTTGGCACGATCGGCCTTGAAGGCCTGCTCTTCATAGGTCTCGATGGCATCGAGCTGGGCTTCGCTCAGGACGGAGTAGACGGCATCGTAGGCCTGGAAGCAGATCGCCTCGTACTCGCCTCGGATCGCCGCGATCTCCCCGAGCAGGGCATCGGCCTGATCGATGACGGGGTACTCGAAGGTCTGGGGGTCATCCACCAGGGTGCCCTGGACGTAGGCCTGCATGAACTGGAGGTTCTGGCCCACCAGCCCCTGGAGGGCCTGGTTCATGCCCTGCTGTGCCGCCAGCACCTCGGCGTTGACCTGGAGGATCACCTGGCCCTGCTCGGCGGTGATCTCCAGGGCCTTGAGCATCTCCAGAATGGCGGCCTGGCGGTAGAGGGTTCTCGCTTCACTTAGGGCGGGGTTCTCGAAGGTCGGTTGCGCCTGGTTCTGAGCCAGGCCCACGGTTGGCAGCAGGAGCAGCATGGCCAGGGCCACGGGCGCACCGATCCGGTGGCGTGTCATTGCCCTTCGCACTCCCTTCGGTTGGGGGGCGCGACCTTCGGCCGCGCCCCATGTCGCGCGGTATCGCTTCGCCTATAGCAGACGCTTGTCGACGGGCTTGAGTGCCGTGGTTCCTCCCATATAGGAATGCAGAGCCTCCGGCAGCTCGACGGTGCCGTCGGGCCTCTGGAAGTTCTCCAGGATCGCCGCGAAGCACCGACCCACGGCCACGCCCGAGCCGTTGAGCGTGTGGGCGAACTCCGGCCGCCCGCCGTCGGCGGGCTTGAAGCGGATGTCCGCCCGCCGGGCCTGGAAGTCGGTGCAGTTGGAGCACGAGCTGATCTCCAGCCAGCGGTCCATTCCCGGCATCCACACCTCCAGGTCGTACGTCTTCGTCGACGCCGTGCCCAGATCGCCCGTGCACAGCTCGATGGTGCGGTACGGCAAGCCCAAGGCCTTGAGAACATCCTCGGCATCGCTGGTGAGCCGCTCCAAGGTCTCGAAGGAATCTCTGGGATGGGTCACCCAGACCAGCTCTACCTTGTCGAACTGGTGCCGCCTCACCAGGCCACGGGTGTCCTTCCCCGCGGCCCCGGCCTCCCTGCGGAAGCAGGGGGTGTATGCGGTGAAGGACAAGGGCAGCCGCTCCTCGTCGATGACCTCACCGGCCATCAGAGACGTCAGGGGCACCTCCGCGGTGGGGATCAGGTAGAGGTCGGAGTCCTCGCACCGCCACATGTCCTCCTCCAGGGCGGGCACCTGGCCGGTGCCCTGCATGATGGACCTCTGGGCCAGGTACGGAGGCCACACCTCCGAGTAGCCGTGCTGGTCCACATGCAGGTCGAGCATGAAGGCCATCAGGGCCCGCTCGAGCCGGGCGCCGTCTCGGTACATTAGATTGAAGCGGGCACCCGCTAGTTTCGATGAGATGTCGAAATCCAGGATGCCCAGCCCCTCGCCCACGTCCCAGTGGGGCTTGAGGGACTCATCGCCCTCGGTGCGCTCTCCGACTTCGCGCACGGTCACGTTCGCCGTCTCGTCGGGCCCTACGGGGACCGAGTCGTGGGGCAGGTTGGGGATGGAGAGGAGGGCCTCCTCCAAGCTCGCGTCCACCGACTCCAGGTTGTCCTCCAGAGCCTTGACGCGCTCCTTGGCGGCCCGGACCTGCTCCATGAGGTCGTCGGCGTCCTCGCCCGCTTTCTTCTTCTTCCCGATCTCCTGGGAGGCGCTGTTCACCTTCGCTCTAAGCTCATCCAGCTCGGTGACGATCTCCCGGCGCTCCACGTCGAGCTTCACCACTCGGTCGACCACGTCGGTGGACCGAGACCGGTTACCGAGTCCTATGCGGATGGCGTCGGGGTCGTGCCTGAAAAGGCGGATGTCGATCACTGTTTCAGCCTCCCTTCGGGGTGGGCGCGGCCGCGCGGACGCGGCTCTGGATCAGGTCTCGGAGCTTCGTTCTGGTTCATGCTCGGGGCTCTGTCCCGAACCCCGCAAGGACGAGAAAGAAGCTGTGAGACTCACTCCAATGCGCCTTCGGCGGAAGTATAGCACACGCCTTGCGAGCGCCCCGGAGCGGGCCCCATCAGTCCAGAGAGAGGCCGAACTGCTCGGCGGTGGGGGCCGGACGCTCCCGGCGGTACCGGCGGGAGCGCTCTTTGACCAGGGCGCAGATCATCCGCGGGGATCGGCGCGCGCCGATGAAGGTGGTGGCGGGGTCGAAGTCGGCGTAGATTCCCTTCAGGCGGAGGCGGCCCGAGGACCAGGCGATGTAAGCGAGCGATTGGGGCAGCAGAAGCCGGTGGGTCTCCGAATCGGACACACGGATGGACACCCCCGGTGCCGCGATGTCCACCACCATCTCGACCCTAAGCGTCTCGGTTGCCAGATCCAGGGGATCGCGATACGACGTCCCGCGGATGCGGGCGCCATCCCGGAACTCGGTCCAACACCGCTCCTCCCAGAGCTCGCGGCGGCTGGTGGGCAGATCGGTGAGAACGTGCATGGGATTGCCCATCTCGATGATGTACAGGCCGCGGTCCACCAGACAGCTCGAGATGCCCTCGAAGTGGCTGCTCAGGGCGTCGTTGTCCGTGAGTAGGGGCAGGGACTGGAACATACAGATGGCACACTCGAAGGGGCCCCGCAGCGGCAGTTGGGCCATGTCGCCGACCACGAACTCGGGCTCGAGGCCCTCGGCATCAGCCTTGGCTTTGGCGTGGTGGATCATGTCCGTGGAGGCGTCCATGCCGATAGCCCGGATGCCGCTTCGGGCGGCCTCGATGGTATGGCCGCCGGTCCCGCAGCAGACATCCAGCAGCGAGCTGAGGGGCTTGCCCGAATGCTCCTCGTACAGGCGGCGCACGAATCCCATCTCCCGGTCGAGCTGCCGGAAGCCGAAGATGAGATCATAGAGGTCGGGGTTTGCGTAGAAGGAGCCCGGCCTGCGGCGTATCTCGCCCTCCAAAACCCTCACCTGCGCCCTACGGGGTATACGCTCTCCTGGCGCCTTCGGTGGGCGAGGCGGAGGCCCCTGCCGCGCACGCAAAATGGCCCCCACGGCAGGAGCCCGGCTGCCCGTGCCGAAGGCCTACCTGCCGCGTTAATGAGGGGGTACCCATGGCCCAACTGGATGGGCTTCTGCCCGCCGCCCAATCCATGCAGGAGTGGCTCACAGAGACCCGCCGCCACTTCCATCGGCATCCCGAGCTGAGCTGCCAGGAGCACGCCACGGCCGAAGCCATCGCTGGCAGACTGCGTGACATGGGCGTGGCGGTCACCGAGGGGATCGCGGAGACGGGCGTGGTCGGCCTGCTCGCTGGACGCGATGGCCCATGCGTAGCGATCCGGGCCGATACCGACGCCCTCCCCATCACCGAGGCCACCGAGGCCCCGTATTCCTCTCAGGTGCCCGGAGTCATGCATGCGTGCGGCCACGACGCACATATCACCTGCGCCCTGGGTGCCGCCCGTCTGCTGGCCGACCGGGCCGCCGAGCTGCCCGGCGCGGTCAAGCTCATCTTCCAGCCTTCGGAGGAGATGGTCTCGGGGGCGGCCCGGATGATCGACGAAGGCGTCCTGGAGAACCCGGCGGTGGACCGCTGCATCGGCTTCCACGTCAGCGCCCTGTACCCCGTTCCCGTAGTGTCCTTCTCCCATGGTCCCAAGATGGCGGGCACCAACAGCTTCACCATCGAGGTACGCGGCGAGTCGGGCCATGCGGGGTATCCCCACCTGACCGTCGACCCCATCCCCATTGCCGCTCAGATCGTGCTCGCCTTGCAGACGGTGGTCTCCCGGAGGGTTCAGCCAACGGAGCCGGCGGTGATCTCCATCGGTCAGATCCAGGGCGGAACGAAGTGCAACATCATCGGCGACCGGGTGGTCATGGAGGGCACCATGCGCTTCTTCGAGCCGGACCTGCGGGAAGCTATGGTCGCGTGGACCAAGCGCATCGTGGAGGGTGTGGCCGAGTCCATGGGCGGCTCGGCCCAACTTCGTGTCGGCACTGGCACTCCCCCGCTTATCTGTGACGACGACCTGACCGACGTCGCCAGGGCGGCATGCGCCCGGGCCATCGGCGAGGAGGCCGTCGCCCTGCACGACGAGCGGTTCATGGGCGGAGAGGACTTCGCCTACTTCGCCGAGCGCGTGCCATCGACCCACTTCTGGCTGGGCATCCGGAAGCCCGGAGCGGCCGACTGGCCCTCCCTGCACTCCGACCGCTTCGACATCGACGAGACCGCCCTGCCCGTGGGGGCCGCGAGCCTCGCCGCCTGCGCCCTGGGGCTGCTCGAGGGGGCTGGCGAGTGAATCGGCGTCACTCGATCGCCCTCGTGCTACTGATCGTGCTGCTCTCAGGCGGTGCCTCGTGGGGCCAATCCCTACGTCGAGTGGGCTTCCTGCCCCTGGAGGCCGACCAGGCCGGCGACCAGTGGCTCGGCCATCTCGTCGCCGATGTGGCCGAGAGAGCTATGGCCACCAACAGCCTCGCCGATGTCCCCGAGGCGCGGGAGCGGACCATGGCTCGGCGCAAGATGGGGATGAGCTTCCTGGACGCGGGTGTGCGTAACCCCGCCGTGGCCGCCGGCGAGCTGGACCTGGATTACGTGGGCCGCGGATGGGCCCGGACCGATGGCGAGTTCGCCATCTTCGACTTGGAGCTCGTGGAGACGGCCACAGGCGCGCGTGTCCTGGCCCAGACCTTCCGAGCCCCCATCAACGACCCCGTCGACGCCGGGCTCCTCATGGCATCTCGAGCCTCGGAGGCCATTTTCGGGGAGCCCCTGCTCGCCTACGCCACCCAGGTCGTGCGGCCCATGCCCCTTCGGTCCGAGGTGCTCGAGGCGTATGGTCGCGGACTGACGGCTCTCGATGCCGCGGGCGGAGCGGCGGCCATCGGCGAGCTTCGAACCCAATCCCGTGAGCTGATCGCCGCCTCCAATCACCTGACCCGCGCCGTCAACGGCCAGCCAGCGCTACTCTGGCCGTACGACGCCCTCATGGACGCGTCCAACTCCATCATCGAGCTAGACCCCACCGTCTCCGCGGCCTACGTGAACATCGGCATCGCCGAGGCGGCGCTGGGCGACCTGCCGGGTGCGGTGGCGATTCTGCGGCAGGGCAGGCGCATGGCCGAGGACGACGCCACGGTGCGCATCGTCCTGGCCAACTACCTGCTCGATCTCGCCGCCAGGGCCACCGTGCGCAAGCAGGAGCTGCTGGACGAGGCCCGAGCGTCGGCCGAGGAGGCCACCCAGCTCACCCCCGACGCGCCCGGGGCGTGGATCATGCTCGGCGCCACCCATTTCGATGCCGCACGGTACGACGCGGCCGCCGATGCCTACTTGAGGGCCACGGAGCTGGATCCCGTCGACGTAGTGGCCCGGCTGGGCTGCGGTCTCTCCCTGGTGCGCCTCGGGCTGTGGGAGGATGCCGAGCCCCACCTGACCGCCGTGGTGGAGCTGGATCCCGGCGGTCCCTACGCCGAGCGCGCCCGAGCGGAGCTGGAGCGGACGGCGCTGCCGTAGCGGCGCATCGATCCAGGGCTCAGGTCTCTAATACTCCTCGTGGCAGCCGCCGCAGAGCGACTCGCTAGTGTGGCAGAGATAGCAGTACGACAGGTGGTCTGTGGCCCGCTCGCCATGCTCCATCATGAACATATCGGTATGATCCGAGGGCTTGAGGGCCTGGTGGCATTGGAGGCAATCCTCGGTCTCCTGGTGGCATAGGGCGCAGGACTTGGCCTTCTCGTACGCCGGCTCGCCGTGATCAAGCAGGAGCTCCGTCGGATGGGGCATCTCGAAGCCGCCGTGACAGTCGGCGCACACCGGCTTGGCGTGGCACCACTGGCAGCGGTCGGGATCACCCTCGGCGTGGGCCTGGGCCCAGCTCTCCTGGCGGTGATCCACGGGGTAGACCGCCTGATGGCAGTCGAGACACTGGCTACGCTGATGGCAGCTCGAGCAGGTGCCGAGATCGGATCGGTCGCCGTGTCGAGCCACGAAGTTCTCGGCATGGGGCATCTCCAGGCCGTGGCAGTCGGTACAGTACGACTGCTGATGGCAGAAGCCGCAGTTGGAGTCGATGGCCAGGGCATGGCTGCCATGGTCCCAGCCCGGCTGGTGGGTATCGGGCTTGGCCGATGTGTGGCAGTCGCTGCAGTAGCTGGGGTCTCGGTGGCAGACATCGCACTCGCTGGCCTGGAGCACCGCGGGCTCCCAGTGCTCGAAGGGCTTGGGCGAGTGGCTGGCCGGCGCCATGGACCCGTGGCAGTTGATGCAGTAGCTCTCTTCGTGGCAGAGCCCGCAGCCCGACTCCCACCGGACCTCCATGGTGGCATGGCTGGTCACGTAGCCCGCGGGATGGGGCAGAGGCAGGGCGTGGCACTTCTGGCAGGAGAACTCATCGTGGCACGAGGCGCAGGCGAGCTCGGCGGTATGGCTCGGCACCCGGCTGATGCTCTGGCCCCCATGGACCGTCAGCCAGTCCGGCGAAGTGTGATCCGGCGGCTGACGGGTGCTCGGGTACTCGTGGCAGTACGCGCACTGAGCCCCCTGGGCCATCTCATCGGGATGGCACTCCAGGCAGAGCGACGTGGCCGTCTCCGCGGTGAAGGTGTGCTCCGAGGTGTCGTGGCACTCCTGGCAGTGCAGGCCCGCATCGGCGTGGCTCTCGTGGGAGAAGTCCGCGCGAAGGGGCACCGCGGCCTCATCGCTCAGCACATTGTGGCACTCGATGCACTGAAGGCCCACGACCCGGATGTTGTCGCTCTCGACGGGCCGGAGCGCCGGGGCGTCGTCATCGGCCTCCAGCTTGGGGTACGTGGGCACCAGGGTGCCTAGCAGCAGCAAGGCCACCACGCCTAGAACGAAGACCAGAAAGATCAGGCCGAACAGATTCTTCAGGAACTTCAGGAGGGGGTTGCCCTGAGTTTTCTCGTCGCTCACGACTCATCCCCCTCATCTTCGCCCACAGGCTCGGTGCCCGCTTCGATCTCCTGCAGCTCGGCGCCATGGTACTCCTCCATGGCGTCCTTACGGATCCGGCCAGTGATCCACACCATGCTCATGGGCCAGAAGCCCGGCATGAAGTGGACCCAGCAGACGTGGATGATAAGGATGACCACCACGGCGAGCACGCCCTCGTGGCCGTGCATGATCTGGGCGAGCTGCACGCCGGCGCCCGTGACGTACTTGGCGCTGAACTCGGGGAACCACATCAGCAGCCCGGTGCCGGTCATGACCAGGGTGCCCATGGCGGCGGCGAAGTACTCGAACTTCTCGGGCGGGGCGTACCGGCCCATCTGGGGCCGCTCCTTGCTGAGGCCCCAGGAGTACTTCAGCATGGTCAGCGAGTCCTTGGCATCTTGGAAGTTGAATAGAATAGGCGACCAGCGCTTCCCCCGGCCGATCCAGATGGCCACCCAGACGGCGTGGATAATCGCCGTGATGATCAGCAGCACGGCACCGATCCGGTGGATGAGGGCGGCCTCGTCCACGCCTCCGAGCAGTTCGATGGTGAGCTGGGCCGTCTTGGCTTCGGGGAACATGAGGGGGATCCCGCTGACCGAGAGCAGCGTGAAGGCGGTCACGAGCATCACGTGCTGGACCCTCACCGCGGGCGACCAACGGCGGTACTTCCGGCCGGGTTCGGCGGTGTCAGGGGGTAGAAGCGGCCGGCCCTTGATGAAGCACACGATCACCCGAAAGGCCTCGGAGCCCATGAAGGCGAGCATGCTGCCGGCGATCAGCCCCGTCAGGATGACGTGGATGATATGGACGGCGTGGACGATGGGATTCTCTTCGGGATCCTCGTGCGAGAATGACATGGCGAACTTATCGTTGGCGCCCTCGTGGCAATCGGCGCATACCTCGGCCCGGCGTGAGGGGTGGAGGCGCGACTCGGGATCACCGGCGCTCAGGATGCTATGCGAGCCGTGGCAATCGGAGCACACCGCCACGCCGACCTCGCGGTCCAAGCCGGTCAAGGAGTGCTTCTGTCCGTGGACGCTGGTCTCGAAGGTGCCGACGATGCGCTGGGCGGCGTGGCAGCTCATGCAGAGCGCGGGGATGTTGTGACGGGTCACCGGGGATTCGGGATCGGCGTTCATCCGGATCTCGTGGGCCCCGTGGCACTCCACGCAAGTCGGCGCAGAACTCTCCGAGCCCTCGGCCACGGTCTCGTCGATGATGCCGTGAGCGTGGGCCGACTCCTCCCACGCATCGTAGGCCTCCTCGTGGCAGTCGCCGCAAGCCTTGATCGCCGTCAGGCTCCAGGCATCCTTGCGCTCGACGATGGCGGCCTCCAGCTCCGAGAGGTCGCGCTCCTCTCGTTCGTGGCTGCCCATGCCGTCGGGCGTGACGTCGGTGTGGCACTCGGTGCAGGCGAGGTCGGAGTGGGCATTCCATGAGGCCGCTATGGTGGATTCCTCGATGGCCAGGCCGTGTTGGCCGGTATCGGGATCCACCAGCGTCATCTCGGAGACGCCGTGGCACCCGAGGCACTCGGCCCGGATCTCCGCGGCCTCTTCGCCCGTCTGCATAATCAACCCGGCCATGCCGAGGATGACGAGGATGGACAACGCGCCACTCAACTCTCTCACATGGGAAGACCTAGACGATGCCCAGTTCACGCCTGAGCGGGCCAGATCCTCCAGGAGGCCGCAAACAAGCTATTCCCGTACGTTCTTGGTACTTCTTCGCAGGGAAGGGGCGGCCCGGGTGAGGGCGAAGCCCAAGGGCTGGAGGTGCCCCGTGTCTAGGCTTGTTGGAGCTGCGGCGGCGATCGCCGTCCTCTGGTGGGTGACCGGCTGTGGATCGGGCGCGACGCCCGCTCCCGGACCGGCGGCAGCCATCGCCATCAGTCCGCAATCGGCCACGGTGGAGAGCGGCCAGACACGGTCCTTCTCGGCCACCGTCACCGATGCCGACGGGCGCCAGGTCAGCGCCGCCGAGGTGACCTGGTCCGTCGAGGCCGCCATCGGCACCATCGACAGCGAGACCGGCGTCTTCACCGCCGCCGAAGTGGAGAGCATCACCCTCGGCCGGGTGACCGCAACCGTGGCCGGAACCAGCCTGAGCGCGGTGGCCGACGTGACCGTTACCGCGACGGCCACGTCCCTGGGCTACGCCGGCTCGGACACATGCCGCCAGTGCCATGCCGACAAGCACACCCCGTGGTCGCAATCGCCCCACGCCCTGATGATGCGCGAGTACGAGCCCGGCCTGCCCGGCGTCCCCGACCCCGCGGGCGGGTCGATCAGTGCCGCCCAGGTGGAGTTCGTCCTGGGAGGCGGCAGTTACCGCCGGCAGTTCCTGGTGCCCGACACCACCCGTAGAGAGCTGCTGGTCCACCCCAGTCAGTACAATGTGGCCAACGGCACCTGGACCGATGTTCACCGCGATGATTGGCAGAGCCGGCCGTGGCGCGTTCACTGCGCCGGCTGTCATGTGACGGGGTTCGATGAGGCCATCGCGGCACCGACGCCCTTCGCCGAGGCGGGGGTCGGCTGTGAGGCATGCCACGGCCCCGCCCAAGCTCATGCCGCCTCCGGCGATCCCGCGGACATCGCGAGCCTCGATCCCGCCGAGGGCGAGACGACCCTTGCCCGAGCGTACGACGTCTGCGCGTCGTGCCACTCCCGGGGGACTTCGACGAGCGGCGTCTACCGGTTCGCCGCCGGTTTCGAGCCGGGCCAGGATCTCGACGCCTTTCTGCAACCGGTGGCCGAAGGTGACGAGGAGGCGTTCTGGCCCCGCACGACGGGCGCGCCCCTGGTCTCCCGCATGAACCACCAGCAGGCCATCGACCTTACCCAAAGCCCCGGCCATCCCTCATGCTCAAGTTGCCACGATCCCCACGGAGCCACGGAGCACCGCGCCCAGCTCCTGCGCGATCCCGCCACCGATGAGCTATGCACCGAATGCCACACAGGCATCGACAGCGCGGCCCACGGCAACCATCCGGTGGTCGAGGGCGCGCCGACGGTAACCTGCGTAGCCTGCCACATGCCCCGGACGGCGACGTCCGCCCTGCGGTACGACATCGCTTCGCACGCCATGCTACCCATCCCGCCCGATGCCACCCGGTCAACGCTGGAGGCCGACCAGATCATGCCCAACTCCTGCATGAGCTCGGGATGCCATCAGCAGGCCGACCCAAGCAAGCCCGCCATGCCCGTCTACCCCTTCGACGAAGCGGGCGTGACGGCAGCTCAGGACCAGTGGGACACCTGGTATGGAGGTTAGAGCCCCATGAAGCTCAATCGACGCGGCTTCCTTGGAGCCATGGTGGGAACGAGCGCCATGCTAGGAATGCGAGCCACTCAGCCGGAGGCGGTAGCGATGCAGGAGCCGGATGTACAGGTGGTCGAGTGCCCCGTGTGGCCAGTCACGAGCGGGCCCAAGTACCACTACTTCGGGTACTACGATAAGCACTGCTGGGACGCGACCCAGCGCTACATCCTGGGCCTGGAGGTGGACTTCTACGACCGCAGCCAGGAGGCGGACGATGTGGCGGTCATCGGGCTCATCGATACCGACAACGACAACACCTTCGTTCCCGTGGGCAGCACGTCGGCATGGAACTGGCA
>WJIW01000126.1 GCA_014730065.1 Armatimonadia bacterium
AATGCACTTGTCGGGGTCGCGCATGACCGAGGGACCGGTCATGTCCCGGTCGTACTGCTTCCGCTCGCCCTCGAAGAGCCGGTCGCGGACGCCCAGGGCGTACGAGAGCCGCTGCAGCTCGCAGTTGCCGTTACGCTCGCAGGTGTTGCAGTCCTGGGGGTGGTTGTCCAGGAGCAGCTCCACCACATCCCGCCTTATGCGCAGGATCTCGGGGGTCCGTGTGTTGACGACCATCCCATCGGCCGCGGGGAAGCAGCAGGACGCCGCCAGATTACGCGCGCCCTCCACCTCCACAATACAGACCCGGCAAGCCCCTTCGATGGAGAGCCGCGGGTGGTAGCAGAGCCGCGGAATATGAATGCCGGCCTCATCGCCGGCCTCCAGAATGGTGGAGCCCTCGGGGACCGTTACCTCTTGCCCGTCGATTGTAAGTGTGATGTCGGACATATCTGTTGCTCACCCGTATCTCACGCGCGCGGCAGGACGCAACGTTCGACCAACGCCGCGGCTGGTAGTTCCAACTCCCGGGCTCTGTGTGGGGCGGCCTGGGGGCCGGATGGAGTCGCTTCGAGTGGGGAGGGGCGTGGCCGTAGCCAGGATCTTCCGCTCCCCCCGAACATTGTGAATTATATCACAAAGTAGACATGGCGCGCCAGAAACGTGTTCGCTCGCGCGTCCGGACACTACCTCCACCCCGTACACCCGTCAACGAGGCCGGAAGCCACATTGGCCCCGGCCTCGCGGGATCCTCCCAACCCTCGGCCCGTTTTCCCTAAGCGTTCAGGGCTTTCTGAATCTCCGCAACCAGCTTCTCGGGCTCGACGGGCTTGTCCAGGAATGTGTCCACCGGCAGCCACGATTCGTCCTTGTCAAACCGGAAGGGGATGTCCTCCTGGTTCACCGCCGTCAGCATGATCAGCGGGGTCTCCTTGAGGGACGAGTCGGCACGCAGCTCCCGAGCGAGCTCGAAGCCATCCGTCGGCGTATCCATCATCACATCGAGGACGATGGCGTCGGGATTCTCGCTCTTCGCCGCCTCCAGACCGGTGCTTCGGCTGCTGGCGGTCACCACCGTGTACCCCGCGGCCTCCACGGCGATGCGGTTGATCGCGATGAAGTCGGGATCGTCGTCTACCAGTAGGACCTTCTTCTTGTCGGGCATCTAGGTCAAGCCCCTCCTCACGAATGGGTCCACGGCCTCTGAGGCCCGCCTCCACCCAGGAGCGAGCCGCGCTCTCGCCGCAACCGCTGACTACAGTTTGGTCGGTACGACTCGAGGTCCTGCCCCGAGCCCACGCTATTCTGCGATCCTAGCCCGTCGGCGTCCATAAGTTTGTGAAAAATTTCGCAAAGGTCTGCAAACTAATCGTGCTGCCGCGCGATCAGGCTCAGGAACTCCTGGCGGGTTGTGGGGTCGGACCGGAAGGTCCCCAGGATCGACGACGTGGTCATCACCGAGTTCTGCTTCTCAACCCCCCGCATCATCATGCAGAGATGCCGGCACTCGATGACCACTCCCACGCCCTGGGCCCCCGCCGCTTCCATCACCGCCATGGCGATTTGGGTGGTCATCCGCTCCTGGTTCTGGAGCCGACGAGCGTAGCAATCGGCGATCCGAGCCAGCTTGCTCACTCCCATGATGCGCTCCTTGGACACGTAGCCGATATGGCACCGCCCGAAGAAGGGCAGCATGTGGTGCTCGCACATGCTGTACACCTCTATGTTGTGGGCGATGATCATGTTGTTGAGCTCACACTCGAAGGTGGCGCCGCCGCTGATCTCCGCCGGATCCTCGCCGTACCCGCTGGTGAGCATGGCCAGCGATTCCGCTACCCGCTCTGGGGTGCGCTCCAGGCCCTCGCGCGCCGGATCCTCGCCGATCTCGATCAGCAGCTCCTTCACCAGCTCGGCCACTCGCTCCCTGTTCATTCGGTCCTCGCCTCTCCCTGTTCTCTCCACCGGTGCAGCCGGACCCCGGCGCCCTCGGCGGCCGCGATGGCCCCTGGCTTCACCAGGGTGATATGGGCCGCCTCCACCCTCGGGTCCTCCAGGCACAGTTCGGCGATGCGCTGGGCCAGCCGCTCCAGGAGCCGGTCGGAGGTCTTCACGGCCAGGGCCTGAATGTCTCGCGCCAAGTCGCCGTAGTGCACCGTATCCTCGATCGCATCCGAGGCGCAGGCGCTGCGTAGGTCCAGCTCCAGCTCGATACTGAGCCGAAGCTCCTGGGGCGCGCGCCGCTCCTCGTCGCCCACGCCGATGACGCACTCCAGGCGAAGGTCCTCGATCAGGATCCGGTCCGACATGCTACCCATACATGCACCCCCGCAGGTGGCGCCCGCCATCGACGAACAGGGTCTGGCCGGTCACGAACCGGGCCGACAGAAGATACAGCACGGCCTCGGCCACAGCCTCGGGATCTCCCCAGCCCTCCAGGGGATTGGAGCGGGCGTGGCGCACCAGGAAGGACTCGTCCTGACCCTCCGGGGGGAGGATCAGCCCCGGTGCGACGGCGTTCACGCGCACCTTCGGGGCGTATTCCAGGGCCGATAGGCGGGTGAGGGCGTGGAGGCTCCGCTTGCTGAGCTGGTAGGGCACGTGCAAGGCGTCGTAGTCCAGCATCCGGGCATCGAGGAGGTTCACCACGGCCTGGCCCTCCCCCGAGTCGGCGAGCAGCCTCGTTAGGGTCTGGGGCGCGATGGCGTTCACCCGGTGGCAGCGGTCCAGCTCGGCGGCGCTGACGTCCTCGATCCCGCCCCTGGGGAAGATGGCCGCGTTGTTGACGATCATGTGGATCGGTCCGGCCGCCTCCGTCGCCGCCTCGAACACGCCCTCAGGTCCGCCATCCATGGAGAGATCGCCGGTGACCACCTGCACTCGGGCGCCCCGCTCCTCGATCTCCCCCTGGAGCGCCTCGGCCTCCTCGGTGGAGGCATGGGCGTGGATGATGGGCTGGGCGCCCGCCTCGGCCAGGGCGAGGCAGATCGTCCGGCCGATGCGCTTGGCGCCGCCGGTGACCAGCGCGGTGGCTTCGATTGCCGTGACGGCCATACTG
>WJIW01000127.1 GCA_014730065.1 Armatimonadia bacterium
AGCTCCTCCACTGGTGCAGCATCCAACCGTGAGCTACGCGGCCGCGTCTCATCGGCCGCACCCCCGCTCCCCTGCCATCCGGCTCGTGTGCTCGATCAGGCCCGCGTCCCCCGGGTAGGCGCTTCTGCCTTCGTCGTAGACGGGCTCAGCCCCTGCCTGGACTTGCCCCGGGCCGCAAGGAGCCAGCGGGTGGGGCGCGAACTGTTATACTCCGTCGGCCCGGCACCTCGACTCCCAGCCGGAGCCTGTCACCTAAGGAGCCATCGAGTTGAGCGCTGTACGTGAGCGAATGCTGCTCTCGGGGAATGAGGCTGTAGCCCTGGGCGCCTGGCAAGCAGGCTGCCGAGTCGCCGCCGCTTACCCCGGGACCCCCTCCTCGGAGATACTGCCCGCCTTCCTGGAATGCCGAGAGCGACTAGGGGGTGAGGTGTACGCCGAGTGGTCGACCAACGAGAAGGTGGCCCTGGAGGTGGGCGCCGGAGCCTCCATGGCGGGCGCCCGATCCCTCGTAACGATGAAGCACGTGGGCCTGAACGTGGCCGCCGATCCCTTCTTCACCTTGGCCTATACCGGAGTGGGCGCGGGCCTGGTGATCATCTCCGCCGATGACCCCGGCATGCACTCCTCCCAGAACGAGCAGGACAATCGCATCTATGCGCGCCACGCCCATGTGCCCCTCCTCGAGCCCTCGGACAGCCAGGAGGCCTGCGACTTCACGCGCCTGGCCTTCGAGATCAGCGAGGAGAGCGATCTGCCCGTGCTCGTGCGCCTCACGACGCGGGTATGTCACTCCCGCACCGTGGTCGAGTTCCAGGTGAGCCGCTCGGTGCGGACCCCGGAGGGGCCCGCCGTCGATCCCGCCAAGTACGTCATGATCCCCGCCAATGCGCGGGCCCGCCGAGCCACACTGGGCGCGCGCCTGGCCAGGGCGGGTCAGCGGGGCACTCTCGATGATCTAACGGTCGAGCAGGATGGCGACGGCGATGTGGGCTTCATCACCTCGGGCCTCGGGTACCAGCATCTCAGGGAGATCCTCCCTGGCGTGCCCGTGCTCAAGCTGGGGATGCCCTACCCTTTGCCCGAAGATCGGGTCCGCGACTTCGCCGAGCGCCACGACCGCACCGTGGTGGTCGAGGAGCTGGAGCCCTTCCTGGCCGAGAGCCTGCTCGCGGCGCACGTCGAGGTCGAGGGCCTGCCCGAGTGGCTGCATGAGGGCGAGCTGACGCCGAGCCGCCTCGCGGCCGGGCTTCTCAAGCTCGGCGTCGACGTTGGCCCCGGATGGACGGGCGGCGAGCCGACACCCAAGCCTCGGGGCCTGCCGCCCCGCCCACCGGTCCTCTGCCCCGGCTGTGCTCATCGAGCCGCCTTCTCGGTGCTCGACAAGCACGACGTTTTCGTGACCGGCGACATCGGCTGCTATACCCTGGCGGCCCTCCCGCCCCTGTGCGGGCTCCACTCGTGCCTCGCCATGGGCGCCGGCGTGAGTCAGGCTCACGGCATTGCCAAGGCCATGGATGGACAGCAGCCGGTGGTGGCGGTCATCGGGGACTCGACCTTCACCCACATGGGTCTGCCCGCCCTCCTCAACGCCGTCTACAATCGAGGCAACCTGACGGTTCTGATCCTCGACAACCGCAGCACGGCGATGACCGGCGGCCAAGATCATCCCGGCACGGGTGCGACCCTCTCCGGCGAGCCAGCCCCCGCCTTCGACTTCGCCGCCGTGGCCCGGGCCATGGGCGTTGAGTCGGTCCATGAGATCGCCATCGACGACCTGAATGGCATGGACTCCGCCATGACCCGCAGCATCGCCCACGACGGGCCCTCAGTGATCGTCGTGACGGGGCCCTGCCCGCTGCGATACGATGTTCGGGCCGAGCCCTACCGCATCGAGCCCGAGGAGTGCATCCTCTGCAACCGATGTCTCCGGATCGGCTGCCCGGCTATCGGCCTCACTGCCGACGGCGCCAGCAAGCGACCGGTCATCGACGAAACCCTCTGCACCGGTTGCGCCCTCTGCGCCGAGATCTGTCCCGTGGACGCCATCGAGCGGCGTGAGGAGGGCGACGTCCATGCCTGAGAACATCCTGCTCGCCGGCGTGGGTGGCCAAGGCATCGTTACGGCCGGGGACCTGGTCGCCCAAGCAGCGCTCATCGCCGGCCGCCAGGTCAAGAAGGCCGAGGTCCACGGAATGGCCCAGCGCGGCGGGAGTGTGGTCAGCCATGTGCGCATCTCCAGCGACGGCCCCGTGTACTCGCCCATGATCCCCGACGGACACGCCGACTTCCTGATCGCCCTCGAACTGCTGGAAGGGCTCCGGTGGACGTGGATGCTTCGGCCGGCCGGACGCGTGATCGCCGACGATCGGCGAGTGGCCCCGTCATCGGTCTCCACGGGCAGCGCCGAGTACCCCGCCCAGCCCGAGAAGCCCCTCGCCGAGGGCGGGCTGGTGCTGCCGGCAACACAGTTGGCAGGCCAGGCCGGGGTGCCTCGGGCAGCCAATGTGCTGGTGCTCGGCGCCCTGAGCGTCCATCTTGATCTGCCAGCGGGGGCTTGGGACGAAGCTCTCGCCGGGGTGATCAAGACACGTCACCTGGAGACGAATCGCGGACTTTTCCGTGCGGGCCGCGATCTGGCACTCGAGCGGCTCAATCGAGCGACGGACGGGTGATGGAGAGTTGATCTGGGATCCGTACCACGAGTCCATGGACATCGAGAACCGGCGCGGGCTGCAGCTTCGGCGGCTAAGGGAGACCGTCGCTCGGGTCGCGGTGAGTGTGCCACTGTACTCCGAGCGGCTGCGCGGCGCCGGAGTGGATCCGTGTGGCCTCCAGTCCATCGACGATCTGCGCCACGTGCCCTTCACGACCAAGGACGATCTGCGTGACACCTATCCCGATGGCCTGTTCGCAGTGCCCTCGGAGGAGGTGGTGCGCATCCACGGCTCCTCGGGCACCCGGGGCAAGCCGACCTTAGTCGGGTACACCCGCGAGGACGTGGACCTGTGGTCCGACGTCATGGCCCGCACCCTGGGCTGCGCCGGTGGGACCAGTCACGACGTACTACAGATCGCCTACGGGTACGGGCTGTTCACCGGCGGGCTGGGGCTCCACTACGGAGGCGAGCGGATGGGCTGCACCGTGGTGCCCATGTCCGCGGGGAACACCCGGCGGCAGCTCACGCTCATGAAGGACCTGGGCGCCACGCTGCTCGCCTGCACGCCCTCCTACGCGCTAACCCTGGCCGAGGAAGCCAGGGAGATGGGCATGGCGGCCGAGGACCTGAGCCTACGGAGCGGGCTGTTCGGAGCCGAGCCGTGGTCCGATGGAATGCGGGAGCAGATCGAGGCTCAACTCGGCCTGCGGGCCTACGACATCTACGGCCTGAGCGAGGTCATCGGCCCGGGCGTCTCCGCCGAGTGCACGGCCCAATCGGGCCTCCACGTTTTCGATGACCACTTCATCCCCGAGATTGTCGATCCGGCCACCGGCGACCCGATGCCCGATGGCGAGGACGGCGAACTGGTCTTCACATGCGTGAGCAAGCGATGTCTGCCGCTGCTCCGGTACCGAACGGGCGACATCTCGCGCCTGGACCGGGAGCTCTGCCCCTGTGGACGCACCCATGCCCGCATGACTCGGATCACCGGCCGCACCGACGACATGCTCATCATCCGTGGCATCAACGTGTTTCCCTCCCAGATCGAGGACGTGCTGATGCGGGTGGCGGGGGTGGCCCCCCACTACCGGATCATCGTCAGCCGTGAGGGGCATCGCGACGCTTTGGAGGTGGAAGTGGAGCTGGCGCCCGAAATGTTCTCCGACACGATCCGGGGCCTGGAATCCCTGGAGGCGAAGATCGTGGAGGAGCTGAGGGCCACTCTATCGCTCACGGCGAAGGTGCGGCTCGTCGAGCCACATACCGTGGAGCGCTCGATGGGCAAGGCCAAGCGGGTCATGGATAAGCGTCAGGGGGAGTGACGGATGGGCGAGCCGATGTTCACCAAGCAGGTTTCCGTGTTCCTGGAGAACCGTATGGGCCGGCTGGCGGAGGTGTGCACGCTGCTGGGCACCTCGAACATCAACCTTCGGGCCTTCTCCACCGCCGACACCTCGGAATTCGGCATCCTCCGGATGATCGTGAACGACCCCGACCGGGCGGCCGCCATTCTCGGCAAGAGCGACTACGCCGTCCAGGAGGTGGACGTGCTCGCCATCCAGGTGGACGACCGGCCGGGCAACCTGGCCAAGGCCCTGGAAGTCCTGGCCGTGGATGGCATCAACGTGGAGTACCTGTACGCCTTCGTGACACCCCTGGAGGGCCAGGCGGTAGTCATCCTGCGCGTGGCCGACGACCTGAAGGAGCGCGCGGTGGACCTGCTGGCAAGCGAGGGCCTGACCCTACTGCCACCGGACCGGGTGTACGCGATCTAGCTCTCCAGCGGCCAGGCCATCACGCTGAACAAGGCCAAGTTCGGCTGGGTCACGTCCAGGCGCGAGTGCTGGACGACGACGGGCGCCGACGCCGTGAGCCGAAGCGAATAGGGCAGGTCCCGAGGCAGCAGGTTGCCGTCATGGTCGGTGGCCTGGTCCAGGCGGTAGTGGAGCGACCGCTCGGCGCCGACGGTGAACTTGATGCCCTTGATGGGATCCCGGTCCTCGAAGTAGATGTCGACAGTGCAATCGACGGGCTCATCGCCGTCGTTTAGTACGCATACGCTCTCGTGGGAGAAGTACCCCGTCGGGCCGGTACACCCCTCGGGGGTGCTGGCCAGGTAGCCATCGGGTACGATCCAGAGCTTGTGTCCGTGTCCGCTTGCCATGAGTTTCTCCTTTGCCGGGTCGAGTGGTCTGGCGGGGCCTACAGCTCCCGAAGGCGTATCCGCGTCCTAAGCTCGTCCAGATGCTCTTGCAGCCGCCCCGAATCGACCAGGTCCACGTGCTCCTCCTTGAGCAGTGAGCGCGAGGTGGTGAGGGATACGGCCAGCAGCTCCATGTACCGGACCGTATCGGGATCGGCTTTGCCGGGCGGGATGTAGTCGGCGACGGCCCAGTCCAAGTCGTCCTGGGTGACCGCCGCCCGGCCCTCCAGCCCCGCGCGGCGCCGAGCGGTGATGACGATCTCCCGCAGATCGGCGCCCGAGTAGCCGCCGGTGCGCGCCACCGCCGAGTCCAGACTCTCGACCGTCTGCTGGGTTCGGGTGTTCTTGAAGGTGACTTCGAAGATCTCACGGCGAGTCTCCTCGTCGGGCAGGAAGTACGGCAGCTTCAGATCGAACCGGCCGGCCCGGAGGGTGGCGGCATCGAGCAGATCGGGACGGTTCGTGGCTGCCCCGAAGAGGATCTCGCCCTGGTGGGCGTCGTCGGAGAGGAATGCGTTGAACATGGCGAACACGCGCCGGGAGACGCCGCTATCGGAATCGGAGCCCACGCGCCGGCCGTACGTCTGGTCGAACTCATCGACGAAGACGAATACCGGTGACAGAGCTTCCAGATAGTGGAAGAGCCGCTCCAGGTTCGCCTCGGTGGCACCCACGTACTTGCTGAAGATGTTCTTGATGCGAAGGAACGGGATGCCGCAATCGTGGGCGAAGCAGCTCATGGAGAAGGTCTTGCCGCAGCCCGGGGGTCCCAGGAGCATGATCCCCTTGGGCACCACCTGGGTGCGCCCCTCGCGCATGGCCGCCGCCGTGCGCAGCAGTAGCTCCTTCTGCTGATCCATGCCGCCCAGGGCTTCGAGGCCGAAGCGCGGCTGGACCATCTCCACCAGCTCGCCCAGCTCGGCTTCGATGGACTGCTTCTTCCATGACGTGACCAGGGGGTGGTCGACGGGGGTCCGCGTATGCCTGGCATGCCTGAGGCAGTCGGCGATCTTCATCCGCGACAGCCCGTTGGTTATCTTGGCCAGCACCTCGGCGGGCATGGCGAGATCGATGGCCGGCGGCTCCTCGCCGGGGCCCAGAGTGGCCTGGGGGAACTCGGCATCGGGCAGCTCCAGGAGGTACTCAATGTACCGGAGCCGCTCTGAGGCATCGGGCAGGGGCATCTCGACCACCTGCACCCGGCTGCTCGTCTCGAAGACCTCCTCGTTCACCTCCGCGAGGGCATCGGTGAGCAAGAAGACGCAGTTGTTTCGAGCGAGGATCCGCGGATCGACGGCCCAGCGCCGCACGGTGATGAGGAGACGCTTCTCGTCGGTGGAGAGGTACGCCGCCGACTTCCGGGGGAGGAACTTCTCCACATAGTCGATGATCGCCACGGCGTTGGCCCGGGTGATAAGCCACTCCTCGATCATTGGGATGGCCTCTCGGGGGTCCGAGGGGATGCCTGTGGACTTCAGGCCCATCCGGCGGGAGTAGATGGCGGCGAACCGCTGGAAGTCCTCCTCATCCTCCTCGGTCGGCCAGGTAATGCCCCCGCTGATGTCGTAGTAGAGGACCCGCTTGCCGGCACAGAAGGCCCGGTACAGGAACTCGCGCACAGGCAGCCAGCGGTCGCCGAAGCGCACCACATCGCGCTCGCCATGAATCAAGAACTGGACGGCGGCGGAGGCCTGGTAGGTCGAGCGGATATCCTCGGCCCACTGGGGCCAGCGGGGCGAGGAGACGTCGGGTGTCGCCTCGGTTGGCGCCTCGGCGTCCAGGCTGGGCGCTTGGGCAACGGGCTCCTGCTCTGGCGTCTCGGCCGGGCCGGGTTCCTCGGGCACTCTGGGGTCCAATCCAGGCGGGGCGCGCTAGGGCGCCCCCTCGCCTACTCGTTCTTCTGGGTCTCCTCGGGCGGCGTCTCGACGCTCTCCTCCTCGATGGGGTCGAGGGTCCGCTCGGAGACTTCGGCCGGGGCCTCCAGGCCCATCTGGCGCCGCATCTCCATGTACTCGCGCTCGGCCTCGGCCTCTTCGGCATCGGCCTCGAAGTCCATCATCTCGCCCTCGTAGGTGTCGGAGGCCAGTTCGAGGCGGGCATCGGCCCGGGCCAGGTCCTCGTCGATGCGGGAGGTCATGCGGTCGAGGGTGTCGTCCTCGTCGCCCACCTCGAAGCTGGAGAGGAGTCCGGCGATCTCCTGCTTCATCTGGGCCTGCTTGTGCCGGGCCATCTGGCGCATGGCCTCGTTGATCTTCTTATCCATCTCGCGCTTGTAGTGGTCGCGGGCTCGACGGGCGGTGGCCGAGGCCTTCTCGGCGGCCTCGAGGCCCGATTCCAGCTCGGAGAGCTTAGACTGCTCGGTCTTCAGCTCCCGGGTGATTCTCATGAAGGCGTCCTGCTTACCCAGCTCGGCCGCCTTGGCGCGCTGGGCCTCGAGCTGCTCCACCTTGCGCTTGCTGCGCTCGATCTGCATCCCGAGCTGTTTCTCGTACTTGATGACCTCGGCCGCCTTGACGTTCAGCTCGGGGAGTTTCTGGCGCATGTCATCCATAAGCTGGCGGAGTACCAGCTCGGGGTTCTCCATGCCCCGGATCATCCAGCCGAACAGGGACCGGAACACCATCCTAAGGCGCTCCCACATGGGCGCAACACCTCTCCGTATCATCTGGCGCAGCCGCCAAGGCCGGCGCGTCCCAGGGTTGTTCGCGCCGCCTGGTGGCGTGGCCTTCCGGAGGGCTATACGTTCGCCGCACCGGGCGGGTTACGTCGCCCCCGATCCGCTGGACGGTCGGGGGCGGCGGAGGTAGCGCTAGGGCTTCCCCTCACCACTCTCCAGCATATCGAAGGCGCTCTCGATGACACGCTCGGGCTCCATCGGCTCCGCCGGCTGCGGGGCGCCCCCCTGAAGCGCTGACCCAAGGCCCGAGAAGGCCTGATCCAGCGCTACTGCGGCAGCGGCCGCCTTCGTCTTGAGAAGGTCCACCTTCCAGGCTCCGTCCTCCCTGACCACGACCATGGGCATGTTCGCCTCCTGGTCGGACTCGGGATCGGGGATGTGGACCACAACTACGGCGGTGTCGCCTCTGGTCTCCGAGGTAACGACGCTGATGTGCTCGTCAGCGTCAACCTGAGCAGCGCCTACGACCGGCGCCTGTTCGGCCACCACTAGCTCCCTAAGTGCTTCCGAGTCGCCGTCATTGGCCACAGCCATGAACTCCTTGACAACGGCCTCGGGACCCGTCGCAAAGAACGTGGTATAGGCGAAGTAGCCGCCCGCTCCCAGGCCCGCAACGACGAGGATCAGCACGACAGGCAAGATCCAGCCCGCTTTCCTAGGCGGCGGAGCCGCCGCGGCGGGCCGGGTCGGCCCGGGCGGGGCGGTAGGTGTGGGCTGCTGCTCCCAGGGGTTGGGCGGGCCCTGGGCAGTCTCCGCCTCGGGCTCGGCCATGAGCATGTCATCACCCGGGCCCGCCGCGGGCGTAGGCGCCGTGCTGGCCTGGGGCACCGTCATCTGAGCACCGCACGAGCAGCGGCCCGTGCGGCCCGCCGCCGCCTCCGGCACCTCATGCTCCTTACCGCAGCTCGAGCACTTGAACTTGATCGGCAAATCGTCTCCTCCTCCGTTGTGTCCATGCCATCGTCAGTCCGCCTCGTCCATCACCGAGAGCACGCGCCGGGCCAGGCGGTCGGGGTCGGGGAAGGTCGCGCTATCGCCCAGGCGAGCGAAATCGGCGAGGGCCCGGCATCCCGTCTGCATCGTGGCGGCACCGTCGACCAGCCACTGACCGCCTTCTCGCCGAAGCCCGAAGGCGATGGGCACTCCCCGGATGGCCGGCGACTCGGGGGTCGCCTCTTCGGCCCCCGGCCTGGCCGTAGCGAGCACTACAGCCACGTCGCCTTCGGAGCGGGTCGCCCCGATGTGAGCGTTGGCGATGGCATCGAGCAGATCGGGGTGGTTCTGCAGGATCAGCCGCGCGGCGTCGCGCGTGGCCGGGGTCAGCGAGTCGCGAAGCCCCGACTGACTGCGTGCGGCCAATGCCGTCTGGAAGCGTTGGCTCGCAATGGCTGGTCCGGCGACTCCGCTGCCCTCGCCCTTCAGGTAGATGCCCAGGTAGACCAGGGCCGCGATGCCCACGAAGATGGCCGTGGCGATGAGCTTGTACTTGAGGCTCGGGTCGCCGCGCACCGGTCGTGATTCCTTGGCACGCCGCAGAATCTCCTCGGGGTTCGACTTGGCCCCCAGATGCTCCCAGTCTCTCAGGCCCCGTCCGGAGCCCTCTTCAGCGGTCTCGTCGATCAAATCCATGGTCGGCTGGGCCGCAGCGCTCTCCGATGGGTCGGGTATGCGTACGTCCTCGCCACACTCGCATACGGTGACCAGGCCGGCCCGGTTGTCGGGCACAACCTGGAGCGCTCCACAGAACTCGCATTTGACCTCGATGGCCACGACGGCGCCAACCCCTTCGTCCTCAGCGTACCCGACGCTCAGTACGTACCCAGTGTTACACGGAGGGGGTCGAGTTCTCCTTGTGCTGTGGCAAAGGCCGCACTCTCACCGCGCGAGACGCTTGGCGCGGCGTAGGTTGCGGGCGTCGTCGTCTTCGTCCTCGATGGGGGTCTCGAGAATGAAGGGCAAGCTCCGCAGTGTGGGGTGATGGAGCCAGGCCTTCATGCCCTCTCGGCCCAGGGCGCCCTGGCCGATGTGCTCGTGTCGGTCGTGGTTGGAGCCCAGCTCCGTGCGGGAGTCGTTCAGGTGGATGACCTTCAGGCGGTCGGAGCCCAGCTCCGCATCGATGGGCTCCAGCAGGGCATCGATCCCCTCCCGGGTCCGCACGTCGTGGCCCGCCTGAAAGGAGTGGGCCGAATCGGCACAGAAGCCGATGCGATCGGTGAACCGGCAATCACCGGCAATGCGCACCAGTTCGGCGAAGTCCCGCCCGATCACTCGCCCGCCGCCCGCTGAGTTCTCCAGCAGGAGCATGGGCTCTGTGCCTTCGGCGCGCTTAAGCAGCCGGTTCAGCGCGTACACCGCCTTGCGACGGGCCTCCCAGTCGGCCAGATCGCCCGCCGAGCCCACGTGGGTGACCACGTACTCGCACCCCAAGGCATCGGCTCGGATGAGATCCTCGGAGACGGCATGGATCGCCTTGTCCCGGGTCTCCTTGTCCTCCGATGCCAGGTTGATCAGGTAGATGGTGTGGACGACGGCAGGGCCGATGCCGTGCTTCTCCCGGGCCGCGCGGAATTCGGCGATGTCGTCATCGCTCAGCTCGTTGAAGCGCCATGCCCGGGGACTGGTGGTGAAGAGCTGCATGCAATCCAGGCCCAGAGCCTTCGCCCGCTCCACCGCGGCGGCGGGACCGCCCTGTGCCGAGACGTGGTACCCGAACTTGGGCAGGGCTTCCGCCCTCCGCTTGCTCACGGGCTGCTCACCTCGCTAGGCGCCGTCGTCCCTTACAGTATACGCGCGGAAACCCGGCGCCCGTGCCCCCATACCCTCGATCACCCTGCGGATCCGCTCCCGGCCGATGTCGGCGATGGTCTGGAGCCGGGTGCCGTCGGGCAGCTTCGCCACCTGTCGCAGGGGCTCGGGCCGCTGGACCATGATGAACCGGTGGTGGGTGCCGTCTTCGGCGTTCACCTCCATAACGGCTTGAGCGGTGGTGCCGGTGCCGGCGAAGAAGTCCAGGACCACCAG
The DNA here is from genome assembly GCA_014730065.1 of Armatimonadia bacterium. Taxonomy (GTDB): domain Bacteria; phylum Armatimonadota; class Zipacnadia; order UBA1398; family UBA1398; genus UBA1398. The sequence goes on from WJIW01000127.1 coordinate 10,561, forward strand.
GTCGCCGCTGGGCCGGGGTACGCTTCGCACCAGGTGCTTGATGAGACCCACGGGCTTGGGGTGCTCGAAGACGGGGGCGCCGAGGAGATCGGCGAGGCACTCGCTGCCGCGCTCGTTGTAGAACTCGGGGTCGTCCAGAAGGTCGCTCATGGCCTTGGGGGCGCCCAGCTCCTCGGGCAGGAGACTACGCCTTAGGCCGCCGCGCCGGGTGATGAACACGGTCCGGGCCAGCAGGTCTTGGTTCACCCGGAAAGGCCCGCGCACACGGACCTCTCCGACCAGACGGCCGCCTTGTACCACCAGATCGTCCAGTATCTCGAACTCGAGACTCCGAACACAGCGGCGGCCAGCGGGGTGGACGCCATCGCCGCACCGGGCCTCTGTCCCCCGGGGCAGGACGCGCTCGGAGACGGCGTTGCCCCGGTTGAGCACCGGGCGGGTGGCCTCCGTACTGCTGGCTGTGCTGAGGCGACCACCGAGCCGTCCCCGGGCGTAGCAGACCACATAGTCGCAGAGATCGGACATGGTCGCACTCAGGTGCGCCGTCTTGCGGGCCGCTCGGCGCTTGAGCACGCCAAGGAAGGCCTCCTCACCCAGCACTTCGTTCAGGAGGAGCCGCAGATGGGGCAGTTCGGTGTCGTCGATGCTGACGAAGAGCACACCCCCGTCGGCGAGCAGCTCTGCGGCCGCCAGGAGGCGCGGGTACATCATCGAGAGCCACGGGGCGTGACGCCTCGCGCCGGGATCCCGGGAGGAGCTGTTGCCCGCCGTGTGGTCGGCGAAGTCGTCATCGTACGCGAGCCGCTTGCCCGTGTTGTAAGGTGGGTCGATGTAGATGAGGTCCACGGACCCGGCATAGTCGCCCCCGAGCAGCTTGAGGACCTCCAGGTTGTCGCCCTCGATGAACAGGTGAGGCGAGTCGTCGCTGCCCACCGACCGGGCCGGGTCGGGCTCGAGGCGACCCGTGGCCGGAGCCGACGCTTCGGCGGCGGCCCGGCCCTTCCCCGGCCAGGTAAGTCCGTAGGTCTCGGCCTCGTCCCCCACCGGTCTAGCTCGCTCCGTTGCGCCCGAGGGTCCGTCCGCGCTGGACGAAGTACATCATGGTCTCGTAGTCGACCTCAGGGGGCTCGGAATGGTCGGAGTGAAGCACATACCCCCCACCGCCTTGGACCACGGGGAGGATCTTCTCGTCCATCTCCGTGTCGATCTCCTGGCGGTCGTTGCGGATGAGGCAGCGCACATCCACTCCGCCATAGAAGGCGATGCGATCGCCGAATCGCTCGAACAGGGACGGCATATGCATGCCCGCCTTCACCTCCATGGCCTGGAGGCAATCCATGCCCGCCTCGATCATCCCCGGCACCAGGGGCTCCACGTAGCCGCAGGAGTGGACGATCACCTTGCAGCCATGGTCGTGAGCGAAACCGAAGAGTCGCTCATGGGCTGGCTGCATGATTCCGGCGTACATGTCCGGCGACATGAAGGGCCGCTGCTTGAACCCCAGGTCTTCGAAGACGAAGAAGCCATCGGGGGCCCCCTCCTCGGAGAACAGTAGGTCCAGGTGGCGAACGGACAGGTCGGCGTACGTGTCGGCCATGTCCTTCACCCACTCGGGATCCAGGGCCATGCCCATGAGCATGTGCTCGTGGCCCGATATGGGATGCATCTGCTCGAATGGCCCCACGCCGCCCCAGCAGAAGTACAGGCTCTTCTCGGCGCAGTACTGGCGGACGTGGCGGTAGCCCTCGAAGCCTACCCTTCGGCGGTCGGTCTCCACGAGGAGGGGCTTGGCGAACTGCTCCCACTGGGTGCGGTCCCGGACCCTGAAGTCGACGTGCTCGGGGGTGCTGTCGTGGAGCTTGTGGGCGCGGAGGGTCGCGCCATTGCCATCCAGCCGAAGGATGGTCTCCTCGGTCTCCTCGATGGTCACGGGCTCGAAGTCCAGGTCGGCCACGGAGTTGAGCCATCCCGCGGAGCGTATCTCCTGACCGAAGTGCTCCGCCACATCCTCCTCAGCACCGATATGGCCCTCCTCACGCCATCTCTGCACGGTCGCTCCCCATGGGCTGACGGCGATGGGGGTCTGGTCAACGGGCTTTCTGTCGAGCACGGCCTTCATGCGCTCGATGCCGGTCATGGGCATAGTCGTCCTCCTCATCGATGAACCGCAGATTCGACGCCCGAAGCCACGAACCTGCTCCACCGATGGAGACGGGCTGTCCCTACTTGCTCTCGGTCATGGGATCCCACCAGTCACGCTCGGGGGGCGACCCCGGTTGCTGGCGGAAGGTATCGCTCCAGCGCTGGCTCTTGGCATGGGCATCGGCGAACACGTAGTTGGCCAGGTCCTCGTGGTGCTGGTCGATCATGATCGTACGCGGCAGCCGGTCCACGGGGTCCCACTGCTTTGACTGGGCCATAGGGTGAGTGCACCGGGGCGGGTCGCCCATGTACATGGGCATGACGTGGTCGGCGTTGAAGTAGTTGGTGGTGCCGCGGAAGTACGCGGCCGTAGGGAGGGCATAGATGGTCTCCGCCGGCCGAGCGCAGCGGCTCAATCCCATGCCGTAGTACGGCGGGTGGTGGTGCTCGAAGTAGGCGTTGAGCCCATAGGAGGTGAAGCGCCGGTTGGCGGGGTCGGCCTCTTGCCACGCGGGGCTGTGGTCCAGCGGCGAGCGGTTGAGCAGCCGACATGACGTGTAGGCCTGTACCTCGTCCACCCACGTGATGCCGGTGGGGTTGTGCAGCCTACACTTGACCAGGGGCCCGTGATCGTCATTGTCCGAGGCGTACATGTGGACGGCCAGTCCGATCTGCCGGATATTGGACAGGTCGGATGTGACCCGCGCCGCCTCCCTGGCCTTGGAGAACACCGGGAACAGGATGGCGGCGAGTATCGCGATGATGGCGATGACAACGAGTAGCTCGATGAGCGTGAAGCCGCGTCGCATGGGGAGCCCCTTGGATGCCCTCTAAGGTATTGGGGGAAGCATATGTGACGGACACATACTCTGTCAACGGCGCGTCTCGGCCTTGCGCCACATCCCCGCCACGGGTATACTCATCTTTCGGCTCTACCGGGCCTCGCCTGGTAGCCATGGGCTCGGCAAGTACACTGAGGTGGTTTACCGAATGCCTCTGACCGGCACGGCACTGAAGAGACAGAAGATCAACGATCGCAATCGCATGCGGAAGCGGCCCCTGCGCACCGAAGCCAAGACGCGCATACGGCGCACTCGCGAGGCCATCGCCGAGGGGGATCGGCAGGCTGCCGAGGAGCAGCTTCGCGCCACGGTGCAGCATCTGGACCGGGCGGCGACCAAGGGCGCTATCCACCCTCGTAACGCGGCCCGTCGTAAGTCGCGTCTGTACAAGGTCTTCAACCAGGCCTTCGGGGAGTAGCAGCGGCGGACCGTCGGCGGCGCTCCACCTAGGCCGCCCTCTTCGCCTTGCCTTTGTGCCTGCGTGACCGCACCCAGCGGGCCACGCCGATCTTCCTCAAGCGCCACACGAGACCACGCGATCGCTTCAGGAGGGGCCTGAGCTCTGCTCGGGAGGGCTCCTCTTGGCGGTAGCACGCCTCCGTAAGATCCCCCACCACCTCGGCGGCCTCGTCATGCACGTCGGTGGGCAGCCTCTCCCTCGCGTACTCCAGATACTCGGCGGGCGTGGTACCCGGGCTATGCCAGCCGGTGATGGGCTGGAGGGCGTGGGTTACCGCGCGCAGGGCGGAGCCGGCGCCCCTTCCCCCGCCGCCCTCGGTACCCCCCCGTTTCCGGGTCTGGTACGCGATCATATACGCGATGGGTATGAGGAGGGCGATCAGAAGTAGGTTCGCCGACAGAACCTTGGCAACGTCGCCCCACCAGCGCTGAAGCTGGTTGAGAATGCGGCTTAGCCGCGAGCCGCTCACCTCGCGCTCGGCCTGGGGGTCGAAGGTCGTCCAGCCCACCTCCGGCACGAAGACCTCGACCCAGGCGTGGGCGTCCTTCTCGCGCGCGATCAGGTAGCCCTCGCGTCCCATGTCGGGCTCGGACGCCGAATACCCGGTCACCAAGCGAGTGGGGATGCCCGCCAGGCGGCAGAGAATCGCCAGCGATGAGGCGAAGTCGGTGCAGATCCCCTCACGCCGGCGCTGGAGGAAGTCGGTGACGGCGTCGGCGGCCGGGTCGGGCGGCGGCGCATCCAGGTTGTAGACGTACTCCCGTTCCAGATAGCGCTCGATGGCGCGGACCTTGTCTATGAGCGCCTGCTCGTCCTCAGTCAGGTCCAGAGCCAAGCCCGACAGTGGCAGGGCTTCGGCCGGGACCTGCAGGTAGTCGGCCTCCACGGCCCATGCCGGATAAGCGGCGCTTGCCTGGTCCAGACCCGGCAAGTCGCCCGGACACTCGATGGACTCGGCAGCGATGACCGTGCCTTCCTCGACCGATCCCGTGATGGCTACCACGCCATCGGGGTCGATGATGACGTTCAGGTTGTCCGGCACATCGAGGCGGTAGGGGATCCCCGCCACAGGCACGGCTCCTCGCATGGGTACGTGGAGTAGCACCTCGTGGTCCAACTCCACGCCGACTGCGGGCCGGCCGGGAACCTGCGACTCCTGGACCTCCTGGTCGCCTCTGCGCCACCAGTACCGGGGAGTGTTGGTATTGGGCAGCCAGCCATGACCCGTGTACCGCGAGTACACACGCCTCCGCAGGAGCATCGGCCCGTCCGCCCGCACCGACAGCACCGGATTGTCCTGGGTGTTCGAGCCGGGACTGCCCAGATCCAGCTCGGGCGAGAAGTCATCGTACGATCCTGCGCTGGATTGTCGGCTCTGGAAGAAGTAGCTCGTCAGCCAAGGGCGCGAGAAGGGTGACGGGATCAGCAACTGAAGCATCACGGCCAGCGCGCCTCCCCCAACGGCCAGCAACACGAACAGGGTGGACACAGAGAACATCATGTCCCGCGCTCCGGGGAGGACGATGGACCTGGACACGGGCGCGCCCGAGGGCCTTCGGAGGAAGTTCGCGTAGGCCAGCAAGCCCAGGGCCGACGCCAGGTACAGAGCGAAGCACGCCGGCATCTCCACGTTCACGTTGAGCTGACCGAACACGGCCATGGATGCCAGCTCGGGGAGGAGCAGGAAGAGCAGCACGCCGGGCGCGGACGCGAAGGCCTGACCGGCCAAGCCCGCCCACATGAGCGCCCCACCAAGGGCGTAGTCGGAATCTTCGCGCATGTCGGGCGTGATCGCCGAGTCCCGGAGTGGCGGGATAATCAAGGTCAGGGTGAGGAGGAAGACGAGCATCATGGCGCTGGTCGCCAGACGCGTTGGCAGCGAGTCCACGCTCTTCCTGAGGAAGTAGCTGAACACGTGGGTGATCAGCAGGAAGCTGAGCGAGTAGACCGTGAAGGGGCTGTACCGGAAGGTCACCGCCGCGACGAGTACCGTCGCCAGGCAGGACATGGCTCCGAAGAACTGCACGGGGTTGGCCGCCCCCTGCACGCCCGCCAGGTCGTACATTCCTCGTGTCGGCCTGAGTCGCTTCATCTGGCACGCTCCAGAAAGGCCACCGGATCGTCTCCCTTGGCCAAGGCCAGGGCCCCGTTCCGACCGATGGCGCTAGGCGCCGTCCGCTCGCCCCCTCCGGCGAAGCTCTCGGCGTCGACCACGAGCGCTCGGCTGGTGCGGCTGGCCGCCGACGCGGCCGCTTGCGCCCGCTCCAGTACGCCATCATGGCGTGCCGTCACCAGCACAATCCCGCCCTCCTGAGCGATCCTGGCGCGCCGGCGCACGATCAGGTCCAGGGGCTGGTCGCCATCGGCGTCCACCCGGGCCAGCCGGTCCAAGATGATCTCCATGTCCGATAGGCCCTCTTGGCGCGCCAGGCTGTAGTCCTCCTCACCTTGGGCGACAATACGCACGGGAATGGCCTGGGATATGGCGACCCTGCTGACCGTCGCGACGAGGGAGATGGCCTCCTCGAGGGCCTCGTCGCCCCCGGGCTGGTCATATGAGCTGCGATCGAGATCGAGGAACAAGGTTAGCGACCCACGCTGCTGGCTCACGTACTCGATCACGGTGAACGCCTGGTGCCGCGCCGTGCTCGGCCAGTGGATCCGCCGGATCTCGTCGCCGGGCACATACTCCCGAACACCGAAGAAGTCCGTGGCCACCTCACCATGGCTGGAGCCATCCTCTAATGCGTGCAGATCGTAGCTGTCCATGTCGCTAGCCTGGTTCTCCAGCCACGGCATTCGCCTGGCCCCATGGAGCCGCGGCCAGGCCGTCACCAGGATATCAATGTCGTCCAGGTCCACGGCGAACTCGAAGATGCCCATGAAGTCCGTCGTTAGGACCCGCGCCCGGTCCACCTGGTACACACCCCGCCTGGTGGGCCGGAACCGAACGTCCAGATGGGTGGCGGAATCGGGGGCGAGAATGTCTACCTGGTCGGTCCGCTCCCTGACCAGCTCGAGACCCTCGGGGAGGTCGAGGCTGGCCCGGCACAGGGATCGGGGCATCCGGCCCGAGTTGTATATGGCCACCCGGACCGAGGCCATGTCGCCTGCGTGCAGCTTGATCTCGCCCGATGTCTGAACGGCGGCTCGGAGGGTGTGCCGCACATTCGCGCTGAGGATGCGAGATAGCCAGGGCAGACCGAGGACGGTAACGGCTATGAAGTACATCTGCTCCAGATCGTAAATGAGCGCGATGATGGAAAGTACACCGGCTGAGGCGGCGAGCCCCCAATACAGCATTGAGCGCGTCCCTCCGACCTTGAAGTCCTACCAGATGCACGAACTGCCCTAGCGGGCCACGACCTCGGGCACCGCCACGTCCTGAAGCATGCCCGACAGCAGCTCCCGGGCGCCCTCACTACCGGCGCCACCCGTTACGATGCGGTGACTGAGGCACGCCGTCGCCATGTCCTTCACGTCATCGGGAACCACGTAATCGCGGCCATCCATCGCCGCCACCGCCTGGGCGGCGTGCTGGACCGCCAAGGAGCCCCGCGGCGACGCCCCGAGCACGACCTCGGGGTGCTCCCGGGTGGCCTCCACGATGCGCACGACGTAGTCCTGGACGGTGGGATCCACATGGACATCCCGGACCGCCTGGCGTGCCTCGACCATCTCCTCGGGACTGGTGATGGTCTCGATGGACTCGATGGGATGCTGCACGCGCTGGCGACCCAGCATCTCCACCTCGGCATCCCGCGAAGGGTATCCCACATTCAGCCTCAACAGGAAGCGATCGAGCTGGGTCTCCGGGAGCGGGTGGGTTCCCCGGAACTCGATGGGGTTCTCCGTCGCGATCACCAGGAATGGATCGGGAAGCTGATGGCTGACGCCCTCCACGGTCACCTGTCTCTCGTCCATGCACTCGAGGAGGGCCGACTGGAGCTTGGGGGTGGCCCGGTTGATCTCGTCAGCCAGCAGTACATTGGCGAAGACCGGCCCCTGCCGGAAGTTGAACTCCTGGGTCCGCTGGTTGTAGATCGAGATGCCCGTGATGTCCGCCGGCAGCAGGTCGGGGGTGAACTGGATACGGTGGAACACCCCGCCGATCACCTTCGCGGTGCTCCTGGCAAGCATAGTCTTGCCCACACCGGGGATGTCCTCGATC
>WJIW01000128.1 GCA_014730065.1 Armatimonadia bacterium
CCTGCCGCCTGCCGACGGGATCCAGGTTGGCTGTGGGCTCATCCAGGAAGACCAGCTCGGGATCGCCCACCAGGGCGACGGCAATGCCCAGGCGCTGGCGCATGCCTTGGGAGAAGGGGGCGACGCCGCGATCCCACGCCTCGCGCTGAAGGCCGCAGCGATCGAGAAGCCTGGGGACGGAATCGACTAACTGCTGCTGGGGGATGCCGTGGAGCCGCCCGTGGAAGTGCATGATCTCTCGGGCCGTCAGCCACCCCTGGAAGTCCAGCGCCTCGGGCAGGAAGCCTACACCCTTGCGCGCCTCCGTGGTGGTGGGCGGATGGCCGAGGACGGTACAGTCGCCGCCGTACTCGCGGATCATCCCTGTCAGGATCTTGACCGTCGTGGTCTTGCCGGCTCCGTTGCGGCCGAGGAACCCGAAGATCTCGCCCCGATCGACGACCAAGTCGATCTCGTCGAGCACCTTCACGGGCTCCACGGCGCCGGGCTCGAAGACCTTGGTGAGGCCCCGGATCTCCAGGGCCGGCGCGCTGTCAGCCATGATGGCCTCCTCCCCTCGGGCCGAATCTGTTGTTCGGCTCGCCTCGGCCCGCGCCTCCCGCAAGGTCCCGATATGGTAATCGTTGAATGGGGAGGCTGGCTCGAGGCCGTGGGGGAGCGTGGCCCCGGGGTCGTCGCCACGTAGCGTCAGGGAGGCCGATATATGCACGTGCTCATGCTCTCATGGGAATACCCACCGCGCCTCGTCGGAGGCATTGCCCGTCACCTGTACGATCTCGCCAACGCCCTCGCCGATCAGGGCGTGAAGGTCACGGTGGTCACCGCCGCCTTCGGCGAAGCCGCAGGATACGAGGAGCCGCGCGAGAATCTGCGCGTCGCCCGTACGAGCCTCGGGGGGATCTGGCACTACGACTTCGAGTCGGAGATCATGCATCTCAACTTCGCCCTCGCTGCCGAGGCGATCCGGCTGGCCGCCGACGAGCCCTACGACGTGGTCCACTCCCACGACTGGCTGGGGGGGTACGCGGGCAATACCGTCGCCCACGCCCTGGGGATCCCTCTGGTTAGCACGATCCACCAGACCGAGGTGGGCCGGAACAACGGGCTGCACTCGGCGGAGCAGCACTACATCAACAATGTGGAGTGGTGGCTGACGTATCAGTCCCGGCGGGTGATCGTGTGCTCGGACTACATGCACGGACACCTCCAGTGGGCCTTCGGGCTCCCCGCGGACAAGATACGGGTGGTCTACAACGGCGTGGACTCAGATCGCTTCAAGGTGAAGACGGACAAGGCGTTCCGGCGCCGCTGGGCGGCCGACCACGAGAAGATCGTCTTCTTCATTGGCCGCATGGTCCGCGAGAAAGGCCTGCACGTGCTCGTCGAGGCCGCCCCCAAGGTGCTCTACTACCACCCCAACACGCGGTTCGTGGTGGCGGGGAGTGGCGACTCCTCGTGGCACAGGGCTCGGGCGTGGCAGGTCGGAGCTGGCCTGTCCTTCTACTTCACGGGGTTCGTATCCGATGAGGACCTCCCGAAGCTGTATAAGGTGGCCGATGTAGCCACCTTCCCGAGCCTGGTCGAGCCCTTCGGCATCGTGGCTCTAGAGGCCATGGCAGCGCGCACTCCCGTCGTCGTCTCCGACGTGGGCGGCATGGGTAGCATCGTCCGCCACGGCGAGAACGGCTTCAAGTGCTACCCGGACAACCCCAGCTCCCTCGCCGATCAGATCCTGCATGTGCTGATGGCGCCCGACCATGCGGAGGAGTGTGCCAAGGTCGCCCTTCAGGAAGCGCGCACCGTGTACAACTGGAAGCGCCTAGCCAAGCTCACCACGGAGGTGTACGAGGAGGTCCAGTGAGCGCTGAGGTCAGATCGCGATCCGCGGCCGTCCGGCCGGAGGGCGGCCTGGAAGCGAGCACCAGGCCCGGTATCACCTTCCGGTCGGTGGCCCTGGGCCTGGCCCTCATTCCCCCGAACTGCTACTGGCTGGCCATGGTCGAGGTGGTCCGTGCCTCGGACACCCCGACCGAGGTCTCCCTCTTCCTGAACGCCATCTTCAGCCTGGCTGTGGTGGTGGCGGCCAACTCCCTCGTCGAGAGAGTCGCGCCCCGGCTTGCCCTGGCTCGGGGCGAGGTCGCGGTCACCTACATCCTATGCACCCTGGGCTCTGCCATGGGCAGCTTGGACATGTACGCATGCCTGGCTCCGATGATGACCTTCCCCGCCCACTTCGCGTCGCCCGAGAACGAATGGCAGCAGCAGCTCATGCCGCTCCTGCCCGACGCCTTGTACATAGCCGAGCCGGGGATCGCCGCCGGCTACTGGCAGGGCGGCATGTCGGCTTACGATCCCGCCGTACTGGCCGCCTGGCTGCCGCGCCTGGGCCGGTGGATGATCTTCGGTCTGGGTCTGGCCCTTCTGTGGCTGGCCATCACGTCGGTCTTCTCGCCGCGCTGGATCCGATCCGAGCGGCTGACGTATCCCATCGCTCAGCTCCCCGCCGAGATGTCCTACCGGCCCGAGCGGCTGATCCGGGATCGTACGCTACTGATCGCCGCCGGCGTGGCCATCTTCATCACGGTCCTCAACGGCATCCACCAGTTCAGGCCCCTATGGCCCTATCTCCCCATCAAGGCCGGCATGGTCCCCGAGACCAACATCGGCGCCCAGCTCATCGATCCCCCCTGGAACGCCGTCGGAGCATTACAGCTCTCCTTCTATCCCTTCTGCATCGGTCTGGGCTTGCTGCTTCCCGTCCGCCTCTCGCTGTCGTGCTGGGTCTTCTACCTGCTGTTCAAGCTCCAGCACGTGCTAGTCAACCA
>WJIW01000129.1 GCA_014730065.1 Armatimonadia bacterium
AAGAAGAAGACAACTGCCAAGAAGAAGACGACCAAGAAGCGCGGTAGCCGCAAGAAGTAGGTGCGCGCTAGCAGATGGCACGCTGCGGGGCTCGGGATGCTTCTCCCGAGCCCCGTCTGCGTCTCCGGGCGCCTCGGCCACAGGAGGGCACCGACAGGGGCTTGGGGAACCTGGCAAGGCGGAGCGGAGAGGGAGGGTTCTGATCCTATGGTGTGCCGTACAGCAATCGTTTGCGCTTGCGCGCTCGCGCTGGTCTCGTGCCCCCGCGCCCAGGGGCCGGCGGACGGAGCGGTGTTCCGCGTGACTGGTGAGGTGGCCCGGCCGGCGGCGCTGGTGCCGCCCCTCGGTGCCAACGACTACGGCGGCTGCGGGGCCGTGGAGTGGGCCCGGAACAACTTCGTCCACAATGCGGGCAATGAGCCGATCTACTGGCAGAATCTCCATCGCATCATGTCCGTTGAGGACGGGTGGATCGAGATCGACGGTCCCGGCACTTCCTGGTGGGAGCTATGGGGGAACGGCTTCCTCAGCGGCGCCAAGGCGTGTATCTACCGCATCGTCGACGCCCAGGGCCAGCCTATCAACGGGCCCGATGGGCTCGACCGACTCCGCGCCGATCATGTCGTCCTGGTGGGCGAGACGCGGGTCCTGCCGGAGGGCAGCCCGGGGTTTCCCATGGGCGGCTGGGTCGTGACCTCTTACGGGGATGTGCACCCCAACTCCTGGATCCGAGGTGGCAACCTGTCGGCCACCGACATCCAAGCCGAGAACGGTACGGACTATTGGTACAGCGTGGTCGCGGTGGACTCCTCGGGTGAGACTTCGGAGATCGCCGAGGAGGCTAGCGCAACGCCTGGCGAGGGTCAGCCGGCGGGGCCGGTCATCCTGCCCAGCGGCGACGAGGATCGGTTCCCTGCCGTGGTCCAAGGGGCGAGCGTTTGGTTCGAGCCCCAGGTCCATGGCGGAACGCCGCCCTACACGTGGGAGGTGGCCGAGGGTGCGCTGCCCCAAGGGCTGGTGCTCGATCCCGAGGCCGGTTCCATCAGTGGTGAGTGGACTCAGATCCCCACTGCGAACTCGCCCATCACGCTACGGGTCACCGACGCGGAGGGGCGAAGTGACGTGCGCACGTGGCACATGAACCCGTCGGCGCCCCCCGAGGTCGCCGGCCCGCCCGAGCCGCCATCGTCCATTGAGGCTAGGACCGGCGACGGCATGGTGCACCTGACGTGGGAGGCGAGCCCGTCGGCCGACGTGGTGGCCTACCGGATCAAGCGCTCGACCAGGCCCCTGGCCGAGCAGCGGGATGGTGTGCGCCTGGATGCCGACGCACCCGAAGTGCTTCCGTACGACTACCTGGTCTTGGAGAAGAAGCTCGACCCATTCAAGATGAGGTATGTGCACCCACGGGTGCGTGGCATCGGAAACCCCATGGACTCCCCGAACTGGTACTGGCGCGCCCGTTACGGAGAGGTGGACTTCTCCTTGGCCGACCACCCGGAGCCCGTGCCGGCGGAGATGGAGGAGCCCGGTGAGGCCTGCTTACGCATGGACGTGAGCGATGGCGAGGCCGCCATCGAGCAGCTCGTGTTCATCGGCACGGGGATCGAGGGAGAGTCGATCTGGTACGGCCAGCTCCAGCCCGGCGAGGACTACCGGCTCGAGGTATGGCTGCGGCAGGAGGGCCTACCGGGCGGCCAGGTGAGGTTCGAGTATGGTGATCCGTATCCGGAGATCGGCACAACCTTCGACGTAACGGGGGAGTGGTCGAAGTACACCTACGACTTCTCGGGTCCCGAGCGGCCCGTGGATCACTGGCATTTCGGCCATACCTTTGTGGTGCCGGGGCCCGGAAGGCTGTGGATGGACAACTGCCGCATTTTCCGGGTCGATGGGCCCGAGGCGCTGGAGGAGCCGTACGTGCCCAACGCCACGGTCTTTGATGAGCTCATGGCGAGCCAGCCCGCGAACGGCCCTAAGGCGGCCCATCGGTGCTGGGTGCTGGCGAGGGACGCCACCATGGATGGCATCCTGAGCTGGGGAGCAAACTCCCAGGTCAGGCTCGACTGGTCCACGAGCGTGAATGGCACGGTGGAGATGCCGCTGCCGGCAGCCCTCGAGTTCTGCCGGCGGACCGGTGACTCTCCGGAGACCCGGGTGGTGCCATGGGTTGTGATCCAGCACGTGCTCCACGATGAGGCCGACTGGCAGAGCCTGGTGGAGTTCTTGGCAGAGCCGTACGACCCCGGCACCGACACCCCCGAGTCCAAGCCATGGGCGTATCGGCGGTATCAGCAGCGTGGCACCGGCGGTCCGTGGATCGACGAGTTCCGGGAGCTGATCATCGAGTTCGGCAACGAGACGTGGCACAACGGCGTGTTCGACGACTGGCTGGGGTTCGCCACGCGCAACGCGGTCTGGCAGGGAGGCCACGAGTACGGGCTGTTCTCGGCGTACCTTATCGATATCATCCAGTCGGCGCCGTCGTGGTCCGAGGCCATCGCGTCCAAGGTCCGCTTCGCTCTAGGCGACGGATACGTCCGCCAGGAGCAGCCCGACGGTATGGAGCTGAGCTATGGCGAGGAAGCGGTTCGCGCATGTCCCGAGGCCGACCTGATGGTCAGGGCCAACTACGTCGGTCCGAAGTGGGAGACGGGCGATTCGTCACAGAACACCTTCGATGACCACGGCGTCCAGGCCACGCTCCTGGCCTACCTGACCACCAACAACAAGGACTTCGAGCAGTACACGGCGGTGCATGAGGAGCTGGCGGCCGAGGGCGTCGAGTACGAGATCGCCGCCTACGAGAGCGGCCCGAGCGGCTATACCCTCCCCGGCAGCGCGGGGCCCGAGGTGGTCGAGGTCAACGAGAAGTACGGCAAGAGCCTGGCCATGGCTGTCGCCTCCCTCGATGCATGGCTGGACGCTTACCATCATGGCTGGACCTACCAGAACTTCCTCGGCTATGCCCAGGGCCAGTACTGGAGCAGCCACACGTGGTTCTCCGAGGGCTTCCGACCATCGCCCGGGTGGCAGGCCCTGCAGCTCCGTAACCGCCACGCGCGCGGGGATCTCCTAACCGTGGAGGTAGCGACGGTGCCGACCATCGACTGGAGCGACGGGGAGTACCCCTTGATCGGGGTGTACGCCTTTCGTGACGGCGATCGATGGTCGGTGTTCGTGCTGTCGAGGGCCCTCGACGGCCAGCATGATGGACGCGACTTCGGCGACGGCGCGATTCCTGTTACCCTTGAATTGCCCTTCGATACTGCCGCATCGGTCGCTCTGCACCGCCTCACGGGCGATCCCCGCGGCAACAACCGAGACGCTCTCAACTACGAGATCGAATCCCTGGAGGTGCCCGCGGCCACCGCCTCGGGCGGTACCTTCAGAGTGGGTGCCGAGACCGGCGGCATGGCCGGCGGGATGCCCCCGGGTTCGATCTACCTCTACGTGTTCGAGGGGGCCGAGTGACAAAGGGCTCCCTCGACGGAAGGAGCGCAACCCATGAACAGGATCATGGTCTACGGCGCGGTCGCGGCCTGCTTGGCTGTCGTCCCCGCCCTGGCCCAGGACGCCGACCTTATCGCCCCCAACGCTCAGCTCGAGGTGGTGGGTGAGGGCTTCTCATTCACCGAGGGCCCCGCCGTTGCCGAGGATGGCAGCGTGTACTTCACCGACGTCCGCGAGAGTAGGATCCACCACTGGAGGGCCGGTGCGGAGATCACCTTGTACCGAGAGGAGACGGGCGGCGCGAACGGGCTCTTCTTCGACCTGGACGGCAACCTGGTCGCCTGCGAGGGTGACAATGGCCGGGTGACGGCGATCTCGCCGGGCGGCGAAGTGAATGTCCTGGCAGGCGCGTACAACGGCGACCGGTTCAACCGGCCGAACGACCTGTGGATCCACCCCGACGGCGGTATCTACTTCACCGACCCGAACTACGGACGAAGCGACCTGTCGCAAGACGGCGAGCATGTCTACTTCATCGCCCTCGGCGGCAAGGTCACTCGGGTCACCGAGAACCTGGTGCGGCCCAATGGGCTCATCGGAACGCCCGACGGCGAGACGCTGTACATCGCCGACGCCGGTGATGGGAAGACGTGGCGGTACACCGTGCAGGACGACGGCACGCTGACGGACAAGACGCTCTTCGTGGAGTCGGGCTCCGATGGCATGACCATGGACGCCCGGGGCAACATCTACCTGACCTCGGGCGCCGTGGTGGTATACAGCCCCGCCGGCGCGGAGCTAGCTGAGGTAGAATGCCCCGAGTCGCCCACCAACGTGACCTTCGCGGGCGCCGAGGGGAAGACGCTGTTCATCACCGCCCGGTCAGTTGTGTGCACGCTGAACATGGTCGTTCCGGGCGCGACCTCGGCGGGCTGGGTGCTCAGTAGGGATTAGACGGCATCAATCTCCACGCGCGGAGGGTGACCACCTGGGCGGCGGCGCCCTCCGCGAATAGCTGGATGGTCTCGCCACCCAGGGTGGGGTAGACCTGCCGGGCGATGCCCTGGCGGTCGTTGGCGTACACCTCGACCACGCCACGGTCGACGAAGATCCGCAGGACCAGGGGCTCGCCACCGGGGAGGTCGAAGGGCGCCGACTCCACGACCTGGCGGCCGAAGCCCTGGCTCGACTCAGTGGTGTCCACCTTAAGGGCGCCCTCGGCGGCGTCGAAGAAGAGGGCCGTCCGCTCGGCGCCATCCTCCGACCGAAGCACGGACGCCCCGACGCGCGAGGCATCGCCGGGCTGTACGACCATCTCCAGCTCCATCAGCTCGCCCGCGAGTCCCGGCAGCTCCAGCGGCTCGCCGGGCTGCAGGGCGAGATCGGTCCAGGTCATCTCTTCCTGCCGAAGCGTGGCTAGCTCGTCGACGGGCCGCATCCCCAGGCTGCCGTCCTCGCGTAGCCACAGCAGGCGCGGCAGTCCGTACATGCCCTGCCAGCCTTGGGTACGGATGTAGTCCTCGGGCGGGTTGGCGGTCAGCCAAGCCCACATCACGAGCCGTCCTCGATCATCGACCAGGGCCTCTGGCGCGAAGTAGGCGTTGTCGACCCAGGTCATGCGGCCGTGGGTCTCCGGGATGAACTTGTCAGCGGCTTCATCGTACTCACCGATGTAGTACTGACAGCCTAGGTTGTGGCTGATGAAGAGCAGCAGGTGCTTGCCCGACGGCTCGCCGCCCTCGGGGCTGGAGGGCAGGGGCAGGAACACGGGGCACATGTTGTCTTCGTCGGCCCGGGTCCACGCCCGACGGCTCTCATAGAATGGGTGGAGGTACTCCCACTCCAGCAGGTCATCGGAGACGAACAAGTACGCGGTATCGCCCTGGTGCTCCTCGATGCCAAGCTCCTTGCCATACCTGTTGAGCACCGGCAGGTTTCCGGCGAGCATGTAGTAGCGGCCGTCCTTCATCCAGATGTTCGAGGGATCGGCGGAGCCGTAGACGATCTCCTCGCCGTCGGCACCCTCCTCCACGGTGTAGCCGAAGTGGGTGGAGGGGACGACGGAGTGGTTTTCGGGCTTGATCCACGTGTCGAGGTGCTCGTCATCGCTGTACGCGACGCAGAGCCCTCGGCCGGCGGGTCCGCCCAGTCCCCAGTAGGTGACCCACGCCCGGCCGGAAGGGTCGACGAAGCCTCCGCCGCTGAAGATGCCCTCATCGCCCTTGTCGGCTCTGATGGAGCGGGGATGGTGCCGCCAGTGGACGAGGTCCTTGCTGGAGACATGGCCGTACTCGAAGGCCTCGCCGTTGTGGAACAGGTACATGAGATGATACCGGCCGTTATAGTAGACCGCGCCGTTGGGATCGCCGGGCAGACCATGGTCCTCAGGCACCACGAAATGGTAGCAGGGCCGGTAGGGATCGGCCAGAAGATGCTCGCGCAGCTCGCGGGAGCCCTCGATTACCGGTCGCGGAACGGGCTGGCCCGGTTGCCACGAGCGCTCGGCTGTGGCGGCTGGGTAGACGATCAGGGTGGCACCGTCGCCGCCCAGGACCAAGGCGCCGTCAGTGATGCGGACATCGCCGACGGACTCCAGCTTGTCATAGCGTCCCGTGCGTTCGGCGACTCTCCCGTCACCGAAGTACCACCAGGCCCAGGGATCATCGTCGGTGGCGCCGGGGACGAGGGCTGTGATCTCGTCGGGCGAGAGGGGTGAGTCGTAGATGCGTGCATCGAGGATGCGGCCCCGGAAGCTCTCGCCGGTGCCCGCCTCCAGATGGCGCTTCCCGAACATCACCACGGACTGTGGCCCGAACTCGCGGGGCTGAGTGTCCATCTCGTAGCTCGCGTACAGCTCGCCGTTGCGCAGCATGGTGATCCGCCGGCCTTCGTAGACGATGGCGATCTGCACGAACTCGTCCACCACGGTCTCGGCGGGCCAGTCACCTTGCGCCTGGGCAGTGCGAGCGTACACCTCGCTGCCCGGCATCCACCGGGCGGGCTCGAGCTCGCCCAGCACGATGGCGTCGAAGCCGCCACTCAGGTCATCGATGGTCAGCGCCGATCCGCCCTGCTGGTCCAGATCGGCGGGCTGAGCCCAGACGACGAGGGTCTTACCGCGAAGCGACTCCTGGCCCGCGGCGGCTCCCGCGAGGACCACCAGCAGTGCTGCACCCACCCACGGCCACAAGCTCTGTGCTGTCACGAGTGATGCGCCCCCGGGTCACGCCACATTCGCCCTGCGGCGAGCGATGGACGCATGCTCGCCCGGTTCGTACGCGGGCTGAGCCGGCGGTAGCCACCCCTCGCGGTACACCCGGCCGATGTACTCCTCAGCGCCCGGCACATTGCTGACCGTTAGCGTATCGGCATCCCACTGGAGCTTCTCGCCCACGCGATACGCGACGTTGCCCAGCAGAACGGCCTCGGTGAGGGCGCCCGAGTAGTCGAAGTTGCACGTGGTCGGGGTGCCCTCCTTGCAGGCCCGGATCCACTCCTGATAGTGGCCGATGGAGCTGGGGATGGTGGGCTCGGGGGGCTCGTACCCCTCGAAGATATGGACCGGGTGAAGCTCCCATCGGCCGTAGTCGGCGAACAGCATGCCCTTGCTGCCCAGGAACATGACGCCCATGCCCGGCACGGGCACGCCGTTGATCTCCGCCGGGACGCGGTCTCCATCACTCCACACCAGCCGGCAGGGCGGGTTATCGTCCACACCGTCGAAGATGTACGTGACCTGCATGCCCAGGGGGCAGGTCTCGGGGTGGACGGGCGGTCCGTCGGCTTCAACGGTCCGCGGGTGCCGAAGGCCCAGGGCCCAGAAAGGCAGGTCCATGACGTGGCAGGCCATGTCGCCCAGGGTGCCGCCGCCGAAGTCCCACCAACGCCGCCAATTGCCGGGCAGGTAGACGGGATGGTACGGACGCTCGGGCGCGGGGCCCAGCCAGGCGTCCCAGTGGATATGCTCGGGCACGGGGGGCGTCTCGGTGGGAAGCTCGCCGCCGCCCCAGGCCTTGTTGACCCACACCTGGACTTCGGTGATGTCGCCGATGACGCCCGACCGTACGATCTCGACCACACGCCGGTAGTTGTCCGTGGCGTGGATCTGGGTGCCCATCTGGGTTGCGACACCGTACTCGGCGGCGGTGAGGGCCATCCGCCTCGCCTCGAAAACGTTGTGGGTGAGGGGCTTCTCGCAGTAGACGTGCTTCCCCAGCTCCATGGCCCAGAGGGAGGCCGGCGCGTGGACGTGGTCGGGGGTCGAGACTACCACGGCATCGATGGAGTCGGCATCATCGAGGAGCCGGCGGAAGTCGTAGTAAGTGGCCGCCCCGGGGTATTGCTCGGCGGCGCTGGCGAGGTAGTTCTCGTCGATATCGCACAGGGCGACGATGTTCTCGCTCGCTACTCCGGCCACGTTGGCGGCTGCTCGGTTCTGAACGCCGATGCAGGCGACGTTGAGCTTGTCATTGGGCCCAGGCGCCTGGGCCCTGGCCGGGCGGGCCCACAAGCCGGATCCGAGGGCCGCGCCGGCGGCGAGGGCCGAGGAGAGGAACTGACGTCGGTTCATGCCGAATCTCAAGGGGATCGCCTCCGAGGTGAGCTTGCACGGGTGACGGTTCGGAGTAGGGTGAGCGATACCTGCGGGCGAACAAGGTGGAATGCGCTGGAGCGTGTGCTGCCAACACGCCAATGGAGAGTGGGTAAACAGACGCATGAGGCGGAGACTCGTGTCTTTGTGCGCCATCATGTCGCTCGTCGCCGTCGCACACCCCGTCTTAGGAGACGACACCACCATGACCACTGACCCTATGCTCGTGCTCGTCGGAACGTACACCGGATCGGGCAGTGAGGGCATCTACACCCTCCGCATGGATCCGGCCTCGGGCCAGCTCGAGCGAGTTGCCGCACAGGGCGGGATCACCAATCCCTCGTTCCTGGCGGTGCATCCATCGCTCGACTACGTCTACGCCGTGCAGGAGACGGGTGAGGACAACGCCGTCTTCGCCTACAGGCTGGGCCGCGCCACGGGCGAACTGACCCCGCTGGGCAGCCGGCCCGCCCATGGCGCCGCGCCGTGTCACCTCACCGTGGACCCTTCCGGGTCGGCGGTGATCGTAGCGAACTACTCCGCCGGCACCCTCGCCGTCTTCCGGGTGCAGGACGATGGCTCCCTCTCCGAGGCGACTCAGGTGATCCAGCACGAGGGCTCGGGCCCTGATG
>WJIW01000130.1 GCA_014730065.1 Armatimonadia bacterium
CGTGACCCCGCGCCTACTCGATCCCATCAGCGGCCGGCCCACGGGCGATTACGGCCAGGCCGACCTGGAGATGTATGAGCGGGAGAACCCGGCCCCCGATACAGATGCGGACGCCGCCGAAGGTCCGGGGGCCGGTGGCCCGGCCGAGGTGGATACGCCGGCGGGGGCCGACGACGCCGCGGCTAAGCTCCCGCCCATCACCCGCAAGATACGTTAGCGGCCGAGGCGCGAGGCGTCATACTGGCGAACTACCCCGGGGAGCGGTCGTGACCGCTCCCCGGGTCTGCGTACACGGGAGGGCTGGGCCCATGGATACGGAATGGCTCCTGGTCGGCCTCGCCATCGGACTACCACTGTTCCTCGTCATGGTGCTCCTCGCTCTGCTGTGCCAGGTGAAGCTCAGGTGGAGCCGCGGATACGGCGCGCCGGCCAGTGCCGTTTCGGTGGGCCTCTTCGGGGGCCTGGTGACGTGGCAAGAGGTAGCCCGTGGGGGCCGCAAGCGAAGCCGTACGCTGTTGCTCGGGCGCACCATTGGTCGCCGACCCAAGGACGAGCGCGGGGAGGCGGCGAGAGAGCGAAAGCGGAAGCCCAAGAAGAAGGAGAAGAAGAGGACGAGGCCCAAGCGGAAATGGACGGCTGCGGACACCTGGTTCTGGATCGGCCACAATGATCTGGTGACAGCGTGGACCATCCTACTCACCAGCTCGCTGCTGGAGCTGCTTCGATGCGCCCACATGGCGCCGATCAGCCTGCTGATCCGGATGGGACTGGGCGACCCGGCTGCCACCGGAATGGCCTACGGGTGCTTCTGGAGTGTGATCGGCCCCACGTACGCCGTGGTGCGGTACCGGCGGCTCATCGTGGAGCCCGACTGGTTCGGTGTCACCTTCGCCTCGGCCGGACGTATAGCCGTCTGGCTCAGGCCGAGTGACCTCATAATCGTACTGCTCCGCCTGCTCGTGCGGGCACCATGGGTACGCACACTACGAGCCATGCGACAGTGGAGAAGATACAGAAGAGCTTCGGGCGCCGCGACGTCGGCGGCCCGGGCGACAGGGGGCTAGAAGAACATGGAATTCGATCCAACCGAACAGATGAACGTGATCGCGAGCGAGGTACGGAACATTGCCCAGACCGAGACGGTCATTGGCGAGCCCATTCAGGCTGGCGACGCGACTATCGTGCCCGTCATCAGCGTGGCCATCGGCTTCGGCGCCGGCGGCGGCACCGGCGGTGCGCCCACACCGGGCGAGGGTACCCAGCAGGCAACCGGCACGGGGGGTGGTGGTGGAGCGGGCATCAGCCTCACGCCCATCGCCTTCCTGGTAGTCAGTGGCGACGATATCCGTCTCTTGCCGGTCAAGGAGACGGCGCTGGGCGGCATCGCCGCCGCGCTGCCCAGGGTGGTCGAGACCATACTGGACCGCAACAAGGCCGGCAAGGGCGACGAGAAGGAGGACGAGGACGCCGACGGTGATGACAAGTCGTCGGGTAACTCCTCGAGCTAGAACCTTGCGGATCGGAGTCATCAGCGACACCCACATCCCGAGCCGTACGCGCCGGCTGCCGGAGAAGGTCGTGGAGACCTTCTCCGGCACCGACCTCATCATCCATGCCGGCGATGCCGTCGAGCGCGGCGTGATCGAGAGGCTGGAGGAGATCGCGCCCACCGTGGTCGTCGAGGGGAACTGCGAGCGCTTCGCCGCCCCCAAGACCCGGGTAGTGCAGACGCCCTGCCATGCTGTCGGCGTAGCGCACCACCCACCGAGGCGACTGGACGCCGCGTTCCTCACCGAGCTGTTCGGCGAGCCCGTCGACGCCGTCATCAGCGGACACACCCACCGCTCGTCCATCAACTGGATGGACGGCATACTGTTCATGAATCCCGGCTCGCCCATGTTCCCCAGGGACGGCTTCCGCAGTGTCATCTTGCTGGAAGCCGGGGATGAGCTGCTGCCGGAGATCCGGATCCTCGGCGAGGCTGGTGGGGGCGACTGACGCGCCCCCGAGTTAGCCATAGCGAAGGCCTAGCCCCTCAGCTCTCGGAACTCCCATCCCATGTATGAGACCATGACACTCACCATGCTATCGGCGCTTATCCTCGCCGCGGCCGCCGGCGCGACCCCCCTTGTCATTGAGCCCGCCATCGATCACCGCGACTCCGACCTGGGCGATGTGACCGTCGACCTGAGGCCGACGGACCTCGATCCGGAGGCAATCTCGGCGGGCCTCGACGTACGCCACCGCTACCCTTACAGCCGCCTCGCCCTGGTGACCGATCTCGACTTGGGCGGCTACCTGGGCGTGCACGTCCACGCGGCCTCGGCGGGCGGCGCCAGTCTGCGTATGAAGGTAGGCAAGGAGCTGTACGAGCTCCACTGGGGCGACGGCCCTACGCACCAAGTGGACGAGACCTTCGTCATGCCCCTGCCACCCGGAGAGAGGCGCTCGGAGATCCAGGTCTTCCGTGGCACGGTGGTCATCGACCGCTACGTCGTGTCGGAGGATCCCATCGACGGCACCCGTCTGGAGGGCACGCGCTTCCAGCCGCGGCAGGATACCGGATACCGGGGGATCTGGTACTACAACCAAGAGACGGGCGACGAGTACGTCTATAAATACAGCGGAGGCCTGGGCACCTACTGCGCTAAGCACATCCCCTTCGCCGTTCACCGGTCTGAGGTCGACAAGACGTTCTTCACCTACGGCGGCGCGTCGGCCGAGGACGGGCGGCTAACCATCATGGCCTCGTACTACGACCACCGGGCCGCGACGGTCCCCCGCCCCACCCTCCTGATGCACAAGGGCACGGGCGATGCCCACGACAATCCCGTCATCTCGGTGGACGACCAAGGCTTCGTCTGGATCCTGGCCTCCAACCACGGACCGGGGCGACCGGCCCTGCTGTTCCGGAGCACCGAGCCCTACTCCGTCGAGGACTTCCAATGGGTCCGCCTGATGAACACCTCGTACCCTCAGCTCCACAGGCCCGCATCGGGCGGCTTCTTCCTGCTCCACACCATCTACCATGGTGGCCGCAGGCTCCACTGGATGAGCAGTGAAGATGGCATCTCCTGGTCGGCGCAGCGGCCGATCGCCGCCATCCATCAGGGGCACTATCAGGTGAGCAGCGTGGCGAGCGACAAGGTGGCCTCGGCCTTCAACTACCACCCCGACGGCCTGGGGCTCAACTACCGGACCAACCTCTACTACGTCCAGACCACCGACGCCGGGGAGACCTGGACGAGCGCGTCCGGCGAGGCCCTGGAGCTGCCGCTCACGGAGCCCGCCAATCCCGCCCTGGTCCGGGACTACGAGTCCGAGGGCCTGAAGGTCTACATGAAGGACGTCAACTTCGACGCCCATGGCAATCCCGTGATCTTGTACATCGTTAGCGGCGGATGGGAGCCGGGTCCCGAGAACGGCCCGCGAACCTGGACGGTGGCCCATTGGACGGGCCGCGAATGGGAGTTCAGCGACATCACCGAATCGGGCAACAACTACGACACGGGCAGCATCCACGTCGAACCCGATGGGACATGGCGCGTCATTGGCCCCACGGAGCTGGGACCCCAGCCGTACAACCCCGGTGGCGAAGTAGCCATGTGGGTCTCACGCGATCGCGGCGGGAGCTGGATCCAGGTCCGACAGGTCACCAGCGACAGCGACTACAACCACACCTACGTGCGCCGACCCGTCGACGCCCACCCCGACTTCTACGGCTTCTGGGCCGACGGCCATGCGCGCCAGCCTTCGGACTCGCGGCTGTACTTCTGCGACCGCCAAGGCAACGCCTGGCGCCTGCCGCCGACCATGGCGCCGGGCAGCGCCGAGCCGCAGCGACTTTCCCACGGAGGGACTGACTGAGCCATGGAAGACGCACTTCGTATCGGGCTCGTGGGACTCGACACGTCGCACTCCGTCGCTTTCACGCGAATCCTCAACGATCCCGAGCCGCCACCCGAGACCAGGGTCGAAGGCGCCAGGGTGACCCATGCTTGGGGCGCGAGGGAGAAGGGTGATCTGGGCACGGTCGTGGAGGAACGGCGCGAGGAGCTGGCAGGGCAGTGGAGCGTGGAGATCGTCCGCAAGCCCGCGGACATGCTGGGCAAGGTGGACGCGGTGATGCTCCTGTCGGTGAACGGCGCGGATCACCTCAAGCTCGCCCGGCCCTTCCTGGCCGAGGGACTGCCTCTGTTCATCGACAAGCCTTTCACCAATACGGTGGGCCAGGCTCGTGGTCTGATCAAGATGATCCACGCCAGCGGGTCGGTGGTCATGTCCTGCTCGGCCCTTCGCTACGCCGATGAGGTGTCCGCCGTGGTGAACGAAGCCTCGGAGATCGGCACTCCCTTCGGGGGCTGCCTGTCCGGGCCCGGCCACCATCGGGAGGGCATGCCCGGTCCCCTCTATTACGGGATCCACACCGCGGAGATGCTCCAAGCTCTTTTCGGTACGGGAGTCGACTCGGTGCGGTGTGAGCACTCGGAGCGCGAGGACGTGGCCACGGTGTACTATAGCGATGGGCGGACGCCCGTGCTTCGGTTCGTCCGAGGCTGCGACGAGGGCTTCTGGTTTTCCGTCAGCTCCGTGGGCGGTGTGCGTAGCGCCAAGGTGGATGCCGGGACATTCTACGCCCGGATGCTGGAGCGGGTGATCGAGATGTTCCGAACCCGGCGCTCGCCCGTGTCCCTGCCGGAGACTTTCGAGGTTATCGCCCTCTTGGAGGCCATCGATCGCTCGGGCTCCAAGCGGGGAGCGAGGATCAAGCTAGCCACACTGTAGCGCGCCGGGAGCTGCCGGCGCCTGGGAGGAAGACAACGCATGTCCGTGATCAAGTTTGGCACCGACGGCTGGAGGGCCCTATCGGCCAAGGAGTTCACTTTCGAGAACTTCGCGGTCGTCGTGCAGGCCATCTCGAATCTGCTCGCGCGAGGCGACCTACCCGACCAGCCCAGCGACCGAAAAGAGGTGCTCATCGGCTACGACGCTCGAGCCCTGGCCCGAGACTTCGCCGAGGAGGCCGCGAGCATCTTGGCGGGCAACGGGATCCCCGCCGCCATGGTGATGCGGCCCACGCCCACGCCGGTGGTCGCCCACGCCATAGCCGACCGCCTCGCCCTGGGCGCCTTCATGCTCACCGCCAGCCACAACCCGCCCGAGTACATGGGCGTCAAGTTCATCCCGTGGTACGCCGGACCCGCCCTGGCCGACATCACCACCAAGATCGAGGCCGAGGTGGCCGTGGTCTACGAGAGCAAGGACATCAAGCGCGACGATTCGGTTCAGCCCGAGGCCCTCGATCCCCGCCGGGCCTACTTCGACGCCCTGAAGTACCTCATCGACTTCGAGGCCATCCGCGACTCGGGCCTGCGACTAGCGGTGGACCCCATGTTCGGGACCACCATGGGGTACCTGGATACGGCGCTAAAGGCGGCGGGATGCGACGTGCGGACCATCCACGCGACCCCGAGCCCCGGCTTCGGCGGCGGACTCCCCGACCCTTCCGAGGACCGGCTTGGGCCGCTCATGGACCTGGTCAAGACCGAGTTCCTCGATGTGGGCCTGGCCAACGATGGCGATGGCGACCGTTTCGGAATCGTCGACTTCGGCGGCAAGTTCATCCCCGCCGGCGACTTCATCAGCCTGGTAACCGACTACCACCTTCGCGACGGCAAGGTGGCACCCGGCACCAAGGTGGTTCGGACCGTCGCCACCACCCATCTCATCGACGCCGTCGCCGAGAGGTACGGCGCCCAGGTGGTCGAGACTCCCGTGGGCTTCAAGTGGGTGGGCGACGAGATCCGGAAGGGGGCTCTCCTCGGGGGCGAGGAGAGCGGCGGCATGACCCGCGGCGACCACATCCCCGAGAAGGACGGTATCTTCGCCTGCCTGCTGGCGGCCGAGATGGTCGCGAAGACGGGCGTCCCTCTGACCCGCCAGCTCGAGATGCTCCGCTCCAGGCACGCCGAGCACCGCTGGTTCCGCCGGAACCTTCACATCAGCCCCGAGCAGCGGGAGACGGTCATGGACCGGTTCGAGGCATTGGGCGAGCGCGATCAGGTGGCCGGCGAGAAGGTCGCCAAGGTGGATACCCGAGACGGGGTCAAGGTATGGCTCGAGGACGGGTCCTGGCTCCTGGGCCGGCCCTCGGGCACAGAGCCCATCGTCCGGGTCTATGCTGAGGCCCGCTCGGCCGAGCGCCAGGAGGCGCTGGAGGGTCTGCTGGTCGAGCTCGTCGCGCCCTAACGGCCGGAGGCTGGCGGGGCGGGCGGCCGTTGCCCGCCCCGCCGTGCCCTACGGCGCGATGAACCTCACCACCGACGAGAAGCTCAAAGCGTCGGAGTCATCGATACTGACCCCGTCGCCCGCAATCATGGCGACCCAGTACTCCTGGCCACTCCGAAGCGATTCGAACACCTCGCCGCCGGCCCCATACGTGATGCTCGTCTGGGTGGACGGGATGCTGCGATTGTCCCAGACGAGTCCGGTCTGGCTGAAGGTGTCGTAGTCCGGACGGCGGTCGAACACGAGGATCTCGTATACCTGGCCCTCGGCCACCGGCTCCCACGCGAAGGTGGGCGGCGAGGAAGCCGTGGAGCCCGGCTCGGGCCGGGTGATCTCCAGGGCCTGGAGGGGGCGCGCCGTTCGCCACTCGCTCGGCGAGCTCTCCTCTCCCGACAGGTTGAAGGCCAGGATGTCGTAGTAGAAGGTGGTGCGTGGCCCCAGGTCGGGCGAGATGTCCGCCAGGAAGGACGCGTTGGGATCCCAGATGATGCTCACCGTGCTGTAGGCCCGGGACTGCTGCTCCGATCGGCGGACCCGGTAGCCGGCCAGGTCCAGCTCCGCGTTGGTCTCCCATGCCACGTCGTTCTCGATCATGTAGCCCGACGGCGGGAAGGCGCGCATGCCCACCTCGTGGCGACGCCGCAGCCGCTCGAGGATACCCCGCCTGATCTCGGGGTCCTTCTGACGGCTGGCGACGAGGGCCCGCACGCCCAGCGAGCTATCCAGGATGGTCGCATCGGCAGCGGGATAGGTCAGGGCCTGGGCCCAGTTGATAAGCGGGGCGGAGGGCCGGGCCGCGCCGAAGTCCTCCAGAGTCAGGTCCACGCTGCGGTGCTGGCCGCCACCCAGGGTGATCTCCGTGGCGCCATTGGCGAAGCCGGGGGCCGAGGCGACCACATAGTAGGACTCGTCCTCGCCGGTCTCGGGGATGTCCACGAAGCTGTAGCTTCCGTCGTCCTCGCTCACCGGCGCGAAGTAGACAACGGTGATCATGTCCACATACACGTATGCGTTGGAAATGGCTCGGCCGAAGGTGTCGCGGACGGTGCCGGAGATGGTGCCCATCTCGCCCGCGGTGGCCATACCGATGTCCGCCGTCATCATGCGGGCGTTGTCGGGATCCACGTACACGTTTTCCCTACGGCCCACGAGCTGGGTACCGTCATCCAGGGTCTTCGTGGCGACCACGTCGTAGTAGCCCTCGGAGAGATTCTCGTACACGTAGGTCCCCTGGGCGGTGGTCGACCGGGCAAGGTTGGTGCCTTCCAGCCGAACCGTGGCATCCACGACCAGTCCCCCGCCGACCAAGTCGAACACGGTACCCGACATGGCCGACCGGCCCTTGCGGGTGAGCTGGAGGACCATGGTCTCCTCTTCCTTGCCCGCGAGGTCGATCACCTCGGTTCGCGGCTCATACCCGGTCAGCTCCACCTGAACCGTGTGGCGCGATGGCCCTAGACTGGCCACCGTCATGGGCGTGGTCTCCCCCGTGGACCGGCTATCGATCACGACTTGGGCTCCGGGGGGCGCCGTCTGGATGTTCAGGGTCACGCCGTCGGCGGACAGCGGCACCAGGTTAGCGTGCAGCAGCGGTGTGTTCCCTATGGTCTCCGAGTACAGGGTGACCACCGTGCCGTACGGGTGATAGCCCGGCAGGTCCAGGCGCACCTCATGGCTGGTGCCGTTGACTCCCGCGTCGAGAGCGTTGACTACCGCCGGAGTCTTCAGGCCCGTGTCGGAGCCGTCGATGATGATCTTCGCTCCGCCGGGCGAGGAGTCGACCTCCAGGGCCGACGTGCCCACCTCAGTCCCGCCGCCTCCCGAGGGAGGCCGGGTGTCGTTGTCCTGGTAGATCGTCGTGCATCCGGCCAGCGCCATCGCGGCCAAGATCGGTGCCATGGCGACGAGCCTCGCGAGCACGCCTCTCCGACCCATGGGAAACCACCTGCCTTCGTGTGGGGTCCTGCATCAATAGTCAGACGCGCCGACATGCCCTCGGGTGCCGTAGGGCTAGAAGCCCAGCCTCAGCTCCGCCCAATACGTGAGCGCCGAGTACGACCGGTTGAGGGCGTCGTCGGCCGAGATAAGCCGGTCATTGAAGTCCACGTAGCGGCCGCCGAGGGCCAAGGATATATCGTCATTCAGGCGGTGGCTGTAGCTGAGGCTCGCCACCAGCCGGTCGCTATCGTCGATGGCGCCCCGGTTGCGGTTGTTACGGAAGTCCATGATCAGCCGGCCGTCATCGGAGATGTCCCAGTCGGCCTCGATGTACAAGTTATCGTAGGCCGTGGGCGTCATCAGAGTCAGGCCCGATCCGCCTCCGCCGCGGAATGAGGGCGACAGGGAGTCCGAGGTGTCGTACCCAAAGGCCAAGGACAGATCCTTGGAGGGCCGCCACGACACGCTGAGCCCCCATCCGTTGTACCGCACGGTGCCGCGGCTTCGTTGAGTGTAGCTCGTCTCCGACCATGTGATCGATCCGTTCAGGCGGAGGCTGTCGCTGGGATCCCAGCCCGCGTCGATGCTCAGGCTGCGCCGCCTCTGATCCGAGAGGTATCCGATCCCGCCGTCGCTCTCGTAGACATCGTCCCGCGCCGACGCGCCCAGGTACCAGCTTCGGCTGGGCCGGTAGGTGAGGGAGAGGGACGTGCCGTCGCTGAAGGTCCGGGCCTGCACCAGCTCCGCGTCCTCCTCCTCGGCCTGCCGGATGCCCACTCGCTGACCCCAGGTATCATCGAACCAGGAGCTGCGAAGCCCCGGGTCGGTGGGGTCCCCATCGCCGATGTCATCGTCGATTCCGTCACCCGGGTCGTCGATGCCGCCCACGGACGTGCTCCGTATGTACGTGGCGCCGCTGCTGCTCGACTGGGTCTTCCGCACGAGGATGGTCACGCCGTCGGTGGGCACATAGGTCACCGACCCGCTCAGGGAGGAGTAGCCCGAGTCCAGATCCCCGCCCAACAGGTCGCGGGTCGAAGATTCGGACCAGCTCACCTGGGCCCGGTTGGTCCCCCCCCAGCCGTACCCGATGGACGCCTGCGCCGTGTCGGAGACGGTTCGTGTGCGAGAGGGCTCGTCCTCATCGGCCGAAAGACGGGTGGTCCGCCGGTCGGAGCGGGTCACCGCCGCCGAGGTAGTAATGTTGCCGACACGGTCGCTCCACGCAGCGGAGATCAGGTCCCTCTGGGAGGTGCCCCTGGTCCCCGAAGTGGATCGCGCGTTGCTGTAGGTGGCGTTCACGGCTCCCGTGTCGCCGTAGCTGTAGTTGGCCCCCGCCGTCCAGGACCGGTTGCGGTAGCTGAAGTCCGGGGTCTCGTCGGCAAGGCCCCCATCTCCGGAGCCCAACGCCAGCCCCCGGCGGCTCACCGTGTTGCTGTACCGAAAGAAGGTGCGCAGGCTATCGGTGGGCTGATAGCGGATGGAGCCATCGAAGCCCGAGTAGTCCGTATCGAAGTTATTGGAC
>WJIW01000131.1 GCA_014730065.1 Armatimonadia bacterium
GCCGTGGACGAGGGCGTCACCAACGCCATCATCCACGGGGGGCTCGAGGTGGGCTCCATCCTCAAGGAGCGCACCGATCCACTGGCCTTCGAGGAGGCCTGCGCCGAGAGAGAGGCCGACCCCGACTATGCCGACCGGCGAGTCCGGGTCGCTCTGGACATCGACCCCGAGGAGCTGGTCATTGTCGTGGAGGACCAGGGGCCGGGGTTTGAGGTCGGCAAGCTCCCCGATCCCGATGATCCCGAGGCCCTTCTCATGGCCAGCGGGCGTGGTATCATCATCATGCAAGCACTGCTCGATGAGGTTCGATTCGAGGATTCCGGCCGCCGAGCCATTCTGATCCAGAGGGCTCCCAAGGCCAATGCCAGGCCCAGCAAGCAGGTGATCTGAGGCCGGGCGACAAACATAGAGCGTGTAGGCCTTTGAGCCCCGACCAGGGATGACGGGCCGACCTTTGGTATGTACAGGTAGCACCGGGAGGAATCACTATGCGCAAGGTGACGGCGATCTGCGCCTCGATTATCGGCCTAGGAGCCCTCATGGGCGTTCTTCTCGCCCAAGGCGGGCCCGGCGACGTGGCCCTGGCCCAGACCGGAGGCCAGGGCGGCGGTATGCCCGGAGGCGGCATGATGGGCGGCATGGGCATGAGCGGAATGAGTGGTATGGGCGGTATGGGCGGCGGCACAGAGGAAGCGGCTCCCGCCGTGACCGTGACCACAACCCGGCACGAGAGGGAAGTCGGCGCCGGCGAGGATGTCGTCGTCGATGTGGTCAATGGCGCCACGCTGCAGCTTCAGAATGGCGTCGATGGCTTCCAGTTCGTCCGGCTCGATGGCGTCGTCCTGCCCCGGGAGTACGTCCGCATGCGCTCCGATTGGGCCCTCCTGGAGGGTTCCGGCGATCCCTGGGACTGGCGCCGACATGGCGGCCTGTTCTACGAAGAGGCTATCTCCCCCGACATCGAGACCTACCGCGAGGGCGACGATGAGCTTCGCGCCTTCGTGATGAACGCCGTCGTCAACAAGACCGTGCGGGTCGAGAAGGTCGGCGACTTCCTCCAGGCCAACGGCCAGACCATCCCCGCCGTGCGCGTCACCTACCGGGTGCCTCAGGTGATGCTCGGCCAGGACACCGGACCCTTCGACCTGAACGAGCAGGTCATCGCCGAGACCCAGGCCCTCGGCCTGTGGAACTGCATGTGGGACGACGGCAAGCCCAAGGAGTTCGACTGTAGCACCCAGTCCTGGGCCGACTAGCTTCCTTACCCATTCAGCCATCCAGAGGAGGCCGCCCACTCGAGCGGCCTCCTCTTGTGTACCCTACGGCTCGATGAGCAGGGCGTCGGCCGCCCCCGCCGCCCGAAATGCGTCACGCGTGGGGCTATACTCCCCGGGCTCCGCAACGCCCGTCAGGCTCAGCTCACGCGGAGCGATGAGTGCGGCCAGGTGGGGCAGGTCGGCCACCGACAGGAGATGGGGCGCGCGGGGCCCGCTCCGCCCCTCGGCGTAGGTCGCGCCCAGGTCCCTCACAATGACGCTGGCGATGCGTGTATCCAGCGCACCCGCCATGAGCGCGAGTACACCCGCATCGGACCATCCCATGAGCGATACGCCACTGGGATCGACTCCCCGCTGAGACCGGGCCCAGGCCACGGCGGCAAGGACGTCCCGGGTGCCCTCGACGAGGGCCGGGCGGCCGAGGATGATCCCGTTCATCTCGACGGTCTGGGCCGGTCCCGCGGCGGCGCACTCACCCATCCAGCGCGGATCCAGGAGCAGCACTCTCTCTCCCGCAGCCACACGGCGACGAAGCTCGGTCCTGGCCAAGGCCCAAGCCGCTCGCTTGCCATCGGGGTGGATGGCGATGACCAACGGCCGCGAGTCCCCCGAGCTGGGGCCCTCGACGAGCACGGCGGGGACGCCGAACTCGGGCTCCACCTCGATGACGAGCATTCGGGTCGTAAGCCCGTCCAGCTCGCCTTGCCCTAGCTCCCGAGCCGCCACCTCTGCCGGCGGGTCCAGCAGCCCCCGCGACCACTCGATGAGCTGGGTCCGCAGGTAGTGGTCGGCGACCCCATCGCCGCCCAGCCCCTGGGCGTAGTCGTACCTGGGGCCGCGCCGGCGATCGAACTCCCGCGCGATGGCCGCCATTCCCTCGCCCTCGGGCCGACTCTCCAGGGCATTCAGCTCGTCGATGGTGGGCAGGGGCACTTCGCGCTCCGTCGCATCGGAGTCCGGAAGCCCCTTCAGCCACCGATCCATGAAGCGGTACGTCTCCTCGCGCATGGCCTGGTTGTAGTCGTGCCCAGACTCGTGGTGGGAGGTCCAGAGACGGCTGGAAGCGTCGTAGAGATCGTAAACGGCCCGGAGATCGGGCTCGTCCTGTTCGGGGAAGCTGGCGGTCCAGTCGCCGGTAACGGTGACGATGAGCGACGGCCGGGGCGCCATGACCGCGGCCATCTCCGGCGTGTCCGTGTCAGCGGCGATGCCCGGAACGTGGTTGCAGGCGCAGTGAACGTCCTCGGGATCCAGGATCGTGCGGAACTTGGAGACCATGCACACCGGCACGGCGGCCTGGAGCCGATCCTCCACGGCCATCAGGTAGAAGGTCTGCTGGGCGCCGCCGGAGCACCCCGCGCTGCCGATGCGGTCGCGATCGACGTAGGGCAGGGACTGCAGCAGGTCGATGGCCCGGATGTTGTTCCAGGTCATCACCGTCTGGGGTACGATCCCCCTCTCCCAGTCGTACAGATGCACGCTGTCGGGCGCCAGGCAGACGTAGCCCCGTAGGGCCAGGTTGACCAGCCGCGTCTGAACGGTGGGGTGCCGATTGCCGTCGCCCCAATGCCCGTGGGGGTTGAGGACCGCCGGTGCACGAGCCTGGAGGCCATCGGGCCGGTAGAGGAAGCCCGCGGCCCAGTACCCCGGCCACGTCTCCCAGTAGACTCGCTGGACGGAGTAACCGTCCCGAGCGAGCCGTCCGCCCCAGTGAACGTTGACGGGGCCGCGTCGGGGAAGGGGCCAGAGACCCAGGTCATCGAGAACCCGCTCCCGCACCTCCCGGCGCCTCTCCTCCCAGCCTTCCAGCGTCTCCGGGCGCCACTCTCGGGGCTCGGCGATGCGCTCGAAGTAGGCGGCGTACTGCTCGCGCACCTTCGGCGGAGAGAGACACTCCATGGCCCTAGCCTCCTTCAGGATGTCCGCGATGCCCGCGGGCGTGCCAGCGTGGATTGCCAGGTCGTCCAGGTCACCCACGTATGGCTGCGGTGTGTCCAGATTGTTGCCCACGCGGAGCCGCACCGTCTCCGGACCGCCCGAGCCTGGATCGGCAATGGTGCACACCTCGCCATCGACCTCAAGCCATGCCAATCCGGTACTGGCATCGTGTCCCGCCCGCACCGCATGCCACCGGCCATCGTCGATCCGCTCAGTGCTCCGGAGCTTGACTCGGGTCCACGACCACAGCTCGAAGGACAGGCGGCCCGCTCCGCGCCCCAGCACGAGGCTCCAGCTCACCGTGCCGCGGGCCTCACTCTTGGTCATCAGCACCGTGGAGAAGCCGGGGTGCTCGGTGCGCATGCGCACCTCGATGGTGAAGCTCTCATCGCTGTCGAAGGCCCAGGCGTCGGTCGCGGGCCAGTCCAGGTAGAAGCTCCCATCGAAGGCGAGCCATCCCGCTCCGCCATCGCCGCGCCGAGCCGTCTCCGGCACATCCACGGGCACCGACGCCGGGCCAGCGCCCACGGCTCTCGGACCACCGTCATCAAAGTCCCAAGACGCCACCGGCCGCACCTCGGCCGCCGTGGGCGTCGCTGCCGCGAGAATGGCGACCGCTATGGGCACCGCCATGGTGCCCCCGTACCAATGCCCCCACTGCATGGGGCCACACTCCCTTTCAGGGGTCCCTGGGCTGACCCAGATCGTAGAGCGGCTTCAGGGCCGCTTCGGCCTTCCCGGGCTCACCCGTCTTGCGGTAACAGTCCGCCAGCCGGAGCCGCTCCTCCTCCAACACCGGCGGTACGCGAAATGCCATGGCTCTCTCGTACGCCTCGATGGCCCCATCCAGCTCGCCGGCTTCGTACAGGGCGTTGCCCAGCTCCTCAGTCATGGGCGTCCACAGCGACAGATCGGAGACCCTCCGCCGCTCGCGCCGGAGCAGACTGGCGGCGGACTTGGGCTGACCCAAGGCACAGCGCGCCCGGGCCTCCTGCATGATTAGCCATTCCTGATCGGGCGCAAGCTGCCGACCCCATCCTACCAGGTCGAGGGCTTCCGCCGCGTCGCCGTAGAGCAGCCGCTCGTCGCTCAGCTCCAGGAGCGGCGCGAAGGCCATCTCCTCGATGGCCCGGTCCCCCCTGCCCACGCGAAGACACCACTGCGCCCACGCCATGGCTTCGGCGACCAGTGCCTCGTAGCGGCGGGGATCCTCGGTAGCCAGGTCGACCCGCTCCTCGGTGACCTTGCTGATCCAGCCCTCGGTCTCCAGGTAGGCATCCGCCTTGCGGTACCACAGAGCTCCGGCCGAACAGACCCGTCCTCGGCGCAAGGCCAGGGTGGCGATCCGGTCATCACGCTCCAGGAAGGGCCGCTCGAAGCTGGCATCGATCTGCTCCTCTGTGGCCCCCAGCCACTCCTGGAGGTGGCGGAAGGACACGTCATTGTACTCGGGCGATAGCCACACCCGGTGCTCGTCGCAGCCGTACACATGGCGATAGTAGTAGAGGGGGAAGATGCGGTGATCGCCCACCACGTGGCGCTCGCCCATGATGATGTCTGCGTTCGGCTCGGGCACGCTCTGCAGAACCCGGTCGGCGTAGACGTCGGCCAGGCACTCCTCGCTCCGGTCTACCTCCCGGTAGGTCCGGGGCGCCTCCGCGATGATCCAGGCAAGGAGCACCGACAGGGCGATGGCCAGGGCTCCGCGAGACTTGCCCTTCTCTCCGCCGAAGAGAGCAGCCACCGCGGGCAAGCCCCCGGCGGCCAGGCCCACCAGTCCCAAGTAGGTGGGGATGAAGAACACATCTTGATCCATGGCCGTGTAGTTCCAGAAGAACGCCAGCGAGACGACGGCGATCCAGGCGAAGGGGGCCAGCCGCGCGCCCACCTGCCGCCAGCCTCGCACCGCGCCCAGAGCCGCCAGCACCCAGACGGGTAGCGATAGCTCGGCAGCCATCGCCCGCCCCACGCCCCTGAGCAGTACGCCCCACAGCGGCGGCTCGGCGCCCCACATGTACCGGCGGTAAGGGCCGGCGGTGACCATATGCTTGAACTCCGGCCAGGTTGTGGGCGCCGCCCAGCAGTAGGCCGAGGCTTCGGCGACCTCGGGCCAGGCGCCCGCTCGGAGGGGGATGAGCAGCCATACGAGCTGGGTCGCGGCATAGCCCAGTACGAACATCGGAACGGCGGTGGCGGTCAGCCAGAGGCGCCGGGGCTGATCGATGAAGAGGAAGATGAGCCCGAGCTGCAGGAGCGCATTGAAGGGACGGTGGGCAAAGGAGAGTCCTAGCAGCAGCCCCAGTCCCAGGGCCGCGTACCACCGAACCCGCTGCCCCTCTGCCAGGCCGCGCCTGACTCGCAGCGCCGCCGCCAGACCCGCGGCCAATAGCACCAGGTCGAAGGTGTACACCTCCGTTACCACCGCTTGCTCCCAGACGACGGGCGTAAGGCACAAGACCCAAGTCAGCAGCAGGGCCCCCACGTCATGCCCAGCGAGCTCCCGAAGGGCGATGAACAGGAACAGGCCTGCGGTGCCGAGCCAGACGGCCGAAAGCAGATTGGCGCTAGCCGCGGGCGTCGCCAAGGGCTCCGCCGACACCCAGGCGTGGGTCACGGTCACCCAGAGCGGATACCCCGGCGCGTGGGCGATGCCGTCGGTAACGACGGCCGAGAGCAGCTCTCCCGAGTCCCCGAAGGTGAGGGCGGGCGCGACGGTCCAGGTCACCAGGGCTAGGGTGCCGAGAGAGGCCAGGGCTCCACACAGGAGCCCGGAGATGGCCGGTAAGCTGACGCGGTAGCGCGAATCCATGCACAGAGCCCTGTATCAGGAGAGCAGGCACATGGGCTTTAGCATGCCGCCGGACTTATCCTGGGCGGCGGGCACCATGTCCACCAGGCCCGCCAGGTCGCATCGATCGGTGATCAGCGGCCGGCCGACCAGATCGCCCGAGGCCAGCAGCTCGATGGCATCGGGGACGTCGCGCTGGGAGTAGATCACCGAGCCGAGGAAGTTGGCCTCCTTGATCATGAGCCGGGTAAGGCAGATGGGGTCGGTGTCCTCCCCAGTGAAACCCAGCAGCACAACCGTCCCGCCCTTGCGCACCATGAAGACCGTCTCGGCCAGGGTCTCCCGCACCCCCGCCGACTCCAAGACCACATCTGCCCCCACGCCATCGGTCCAATCAGTTACGGCCTCGATGGCATCGGTGGCGGACGCGTCCACGGCCAGCTCGGCGCCCATCTCCCGGGCCAGCTCCAGTTTCGCGGGCACCACGTCCACGCCCATGACCCGGCAGCCCGACAGCCTGAGGGCTTGAAGGCAGAGCAGCCCGATGGGACCCATGCCCAGCACCACCGCCCGGTCGCCCAGTTTGGGGCGAGCCCGATTCGCCGCATGCACCGCCACCGCCGCGGGCTCGGCGAGGGCGGCGATCTCGAAATCCATCGCACCGGGCACGGGGTAACAGAAGCGCGCCGGGGCCACGGTCCACTCGGCGAAGCTGCCGGGATGCTGATGCCCGTTCAGCTCCAGCCGAGCGCACAGGTGGTAAGTGCCCTCCCGGCACGCCCGGCACACGCCGCATACGAAGAGGGGCTCCACGGCGACTCGATCCCCCGGAGCCACGTGACTCACGCCATCGCCCACGGCGTCGACCACCCCGGCGAACTCGTGGCCCAGTATCACGGGGTAGTCCACGATGTCGGGATGGGTGCCGAGGTACCCGCGGACGTCGCTGCCACACACCCCTGTTGCCACCACACGGATGAGCGCCATGCCGGGGCCCGGCTCGGGCTTGGCCACCTCCTGGATACTGAGCGTTCCGGGTCTGTCGCATACGATGGCCTGCATCGGCAAGCCCTCCTTGGGGCGAGATCTCATGGCCGTCACTTCCCGCCGCCATCGCTACTAACCTGCCCTGGCCGGCCGCCGACAGGGAGGACTCCAGGCACCAGCGCGGCAATTACTTGAGAGTACAGTGCTGGCCGGTCCGCGCGGGTGCCCGCCGCCCGGGGCGGGGCCACACCGACCCAGCGAGGGGGCAAGGATGCGAGAGCAACCATGTGAGGCAGGAGCGCTGGAGGCCGTCGCCGCCTTGGCGGCACGCATCGCCGAGCCCCAAGATGTTCGCGCCCTGGCCAGGGCTATACTGGAGACGGCTTTGGAGCTGACCCACGCCGAGGCGGGGTCCGTTCTCGTGGCCGATCCCGAGGCCCGTGAGCTGGTCTTCGAGCACGTGGTCGGGCCCAAGGCAACGGAGCTACTCGGAGCCAGGATACCCGACGACGCCGGGCTTGCCGGCCGGGTGTTCCAGAGCGGCGAGGAGGCCCATACTCGCGATGCATCCATAGAGCCGGAGCACCTGAGCGAGCTGGCTGAGCGCATCGATTACCCGGCCCGGGAGATGGCGACCCTGCCCCTGTGCCTGCCGGGCGGAGAGCGCGTTGGCGTGCTTCAGGTCCTGAACGCCAGCCCCACACCGCTCGCGGAGTCTTGCCTCAAAGTCCTTCGCATCGTGGCCATGATGGCCGCCTCCGTGATCCAAGCCACTCAGGCGCGGAAGACGCGTGAGACCCGGGATCTGGCTCGCTCCCTCGCCGAGGCCCACCAGAACGTGCAGTACCTTGCCGACCCCCTCCTACGCGCCGCCGAGAGCTTGGACCAGACGGTCACGGCCCATGTGGCGGTGCTGGACGGACTGGCTCGAGAGGCGGCCTCGCGCGACGAGACATTGGCCAGCCAGCTCTCGGTGAGTGCCGAGGACTTCGGCGAGCGGGCCCAAAGGCACCTCGGCCGCGTGAAGCGGGGCGCCGCCCGTATACGCCAGCGCTGCCGCCAGATCGACTGGTGCATCTCCGGACGCTGGCGTCGACCGGACCTCACGGAGACCGACGTGGGCGAGATCGCTCGCGAGGTCGCCGAGGTGCTATCGCCCATGGCCCGGGCAGGGGGCGTGACCCTGGAGGTCCACGAGCAGGCTACCGTCTACGCCCAAGCCGATGGGCCCCAGCTCTTCAATGCCCTCTACAACCTGGTCCACGATGCCGTCCACCACACAGACGCCGAGGGCCGGGCATGGGTCCGGGTCTCCCGCCTGGCCACCGCCGAGTACGAGATAGAGGTCGGCCACACGGGAGCGGGAATCCCCCTTTCGCTGCCCGAGTCGGACGCCGAGCCCCTCGACGCTCCGGCCCATGGGCTAAAGGCAAGCATGGTGGCGGGTACCATCGCGGCCCACTACGGCAAGCTCGACGCCAGCACATCGGAAGCACAGGAGGCCTCGGTGAGGATGGTGCTTCCCATCAACCCCAGCCCGAGAGACTAGCGCGGCGCCGGACGGGAGCTCACGAATGCACACCATGAATCGCAGGCAGGTCCTAGCGGGACTCCTCGCCGCGGGCACGACGCTGGCGGGTTGTGGCCAGAAAAGCGAGTCGCAGACCCAGGCGTCCGCGCCCGGAGCCGGGCCCGAAGCCGGAGGCGGTACCTCCCAGGACCCCGTGCTGACCGCGCTCCAAGCGGCCCACGAGGCGGAGCATGCCTTGCAGCTATCGCTGCTCAACTATGCCGAAGCGGCCGCCAGTGACCACCCCGACTTCGCCTTGCTGTTCCAGGCCGCCGCTCGGAGCTGCGAGGTCCGGATCAGCGCCCTGGGCAACCTGATCGGCGAGCGAGGCGGCACCCTACCCGAGGAGCCTCAAGTCCCCGCCGCCTCCACCCTCTCCGAGAACTTGGCCCGGGCCGTCGATGAAGCCAAGGACCTGGCGGAGAATCTGTACCCCGATTTCCGGGAGACCGCCGTCGAGGCCAAGGACACCGATGCCATTACCTTGATCTCCTACGGCGTGCAGGTCTGGCCCGACGCGATCGCCATCTTCGGGGATGCCGCCGATGCTCTCAACGCAGGCGACTCGCCATCGGGTCCGTACTACGTCTGCCCCACCTGCGGACATCTGACAACGGTGCTGGACTTCGACGAATGCCCCTACTGCTACACCACCGCCCGGGAGTTCGAGACCATCGAGTAACGCGTACGGAGCCGCTGCGGGGAGGCGTGAAGAGGTGACAGTCAGAAGATAGGTCCTTCCATCCCGGAAGGAGTTCCACGATGACCCTCCCCATGCGGCAGATCCACCTCGATTTCCATACCTCGGAGAAGATCGCCGGCATCGGCGCCGACTTCGATGCCGACCGATTCGCCGACACCCTCCAGAGGGCCCACGTGAACTCCGTGACGCTCTTTTCTCGCTGCCACCACGGGTGGATCTACCATGACACCAAGTTCGAGGACCTGAAGCACCCCCATCTGGAGTGTGACCTGCTACCCCTCCAGATGGAGGCCTGCCGCGCCCGCGGCATCCAGACCCCCGTCTACGTGACGGTGGGCTGGGACGAGCGAGCCGCGAGGGAGCATCCCGAGTGGCGCGAGCACCATCCCGGCGCGGGGCTCGCCGGCGCGGGGCCCCTGGAGGCGAGCTGGAAGACGCTCTGCTTCAACACCCCCTACATCGACTTCGTGGCCGAGCAGACTCGGGAGGTCCTGGAGAAGTACAGCCCCGAGGGGATCTTCTTCGACATCATCTTCCAGGGTCCGTGCTGCTGCCCGTGGTGCCTGGCCGGGATGGAGGCCGAGGGCATCGATGCCGCGGACCCCGCCGGCCGGGGGGGCTATGCCGCCGGCGTCCTCCGGGCCGCCAAGGAGAAGCTCCATGACGTGGTCCGCGAGGCGGGACCCGAGGTGCGGTGCTTCTTCAACTCGGGCCATGTCGACCCCGGCATCCGCGACTCCCTCGACCATTACTCTCACCTGGAGCTGGAGTCCCTGCCCAGCGGCGGATGGGGGTACATGCACTTCCCCGTCACCGTCCGTTACGCGCGTAAGCTGGGCTTGGAGTTCCTGGCCATGACGGGTAAGTTCCACGCCATGTGGGGCCATTTCAGCTCCTTCAAGAACCCCGCCGCCCTGGAGTACGAAACCCTGGTCGGTCCCGCCCATGGCGCCGCCATCTCTATCGGCGACCAGCTCCATCCCCGCGGCATCCTCTGCGACGAGACCTACGACCGCATCGGACACGCCTACGGGATGGTGGAGGAGCGCGAGCCCTGGTACCTGGATGCCGAGCCCGTCACCGAGATCGCCGTCTTCAACACCGATGCCTGTGAGCCAACACCGGGCGTGCGGCTGGTTCAGCCCATGACCGGCGTCACCCGCATCCTCATGGAGGGCCACCACCAGTTCGACATCGTCGACGGGGAGATGGACTGGGACGGGTACTCCGTACTGGTGCTGCCCGATAAGGTCAGTCTGGATCCCACCTTGGCGGCGAAGGTCCAGGCCTTCCTCGCCCAGGGAGGCAAGGTGCTGGCAACCCATCGCTCGGGCGAGTCAGCGGGCGGCGAGGCCCGGTTCGTCCTGCCGGAGTGGCCCGTGGATGTCATAGGCGAGCAGCCCATGGAGCCCGACTTCGTCCAGGCATTGGAGCCCTTGGCCGAGGGAATGCCGAGCGTACCCTTCGTCGCGTACGAGCCCGGCCTAGAGTCGGCCCCCCGGCCCGATGCCGAGGTGCTGGCCGAAACGTACCTCCCCTACTTCGAGCGCAGCTTCCGGCACTTCTGCTCCCACGCCCATGCCCCCATCGAGGGCAAGGCCGACTACCCCTCGGCGGTCCGCAAGGGTGACGTGATCTACCTATCCCATCCCCACTGCACCGCCTACAACAACCATGGCCAGACCGAGGACGCCCAGATCGTGCGCAATGCCCTATCGCTCCTCCTGCCCACCCCGCTCGTGCAGGCCGACGCACCGTCTACCTGCCACATCACCATCACCCGCCAGCCCGCCCAGCGGCGCTGGATCGTACACCTACTGCATTACATCCCCGAGCGGCGGGCCGACGGACGGGACTTGATACAGGACGTCATCGCCCTGTACGACATCAACCTGAGGCTGCGGGTGCCCGGGTCCATCTCCGGCTGCTACCTGGCGCCCTCCCGCGATCCCCTCCCATCGGAGCAGCGGGAGCCGGGCGTGCTCGAGCTGACCGTTCCCGAGATCCGCGGCTACGCCATGGTGGTGCTCGAGGGACTGGAGTGAGGGAGGCGAGCCATGCCTGACCGGCCTCATATCGTGATCTTCGTGCCCGATCAGTGGCGCGCCGATGTGATGGGCCATCACGGCAACCCCGGCGCCGTCACGCCCCATCTCGACCGGGCCGTCGCCACCGACCACGTCTCCTTCTCCAGCGCCTTCTGCCAGAACCCCGTCTGCACCCCCAGCCGCTGCTCCTTCATGAGCGGCTGGTACCCCCACGTCCGGGGACACCGCACCATGTTCCACATGATGAAGCCCGACGAGCCCGTCCTGCTGCGCACCCTCAAGCAGGAGGGCTACTACGTGTGGTGGGGCGGCAAGAACGACCTGATCCCCGGCCAAGCTTCCATGGCGGACTACTGCGACGTCTACTACCGTCCGAGCGCCCCCCCGGGCCCGCTATGGCCCGACGGCGCCACGTACCGCGGCGAGCCGGGCGGCGATGCCTACTACAGCTTCTACGTCGGCGAGCTGGACATGCAGGGCGGCGTCGAGCATCGCAACGATCCCGAGTGGGCGTGGATCCAGGGAGCCATCGACCTGATCCACTCGCCGCCCACCGATCAGCCTCTGTGCATCTACCTGCCCCTGGTCTTCCCCCATCCGCCCTATGGCGTGGAGGAGCCGTACTTCAGCGCCATCGACCGCGACGGACTTCCGCCCCGGGCCATGCCGCCCGAGTCGTGGGAGGACATGCCCGCCATCGTGGGCGCCATCCACGAGCGCCAGGGGCTGGGCGATTGGGCCGAGGAGCGCTGGACCGAGCTGCGGGCCGTCTACTACGCCATGTGCACCAGGATGGACCATATGTACGGCCTGGTGTGCGAGGCCCTTCGAGAGGCGGGGATGTACGACGATACCGCCCTGTTCTTCTTCGCCGATCACGGCGACTTCACGGGCGATTACGGCCTGGTGGAGAAGACACAGAACACCTTCCAGGACTGCCTAGTGAATGTGCCTTTGCTGGTCAAGCCGCCGAGGGACGTGCCCATCCAGCCACGAGTCTCCGACGCCCTGGTCGAGCTGATCGACGTGCCCGCCACCATCGAGGACCTGCTGGGAATCGAGCCCGCCCACACTCACTTCGGGCGCAGCCTCCTACCCGTCATCGCCGGGGAGGAGGAGGATCATCGAGACGCCGTGTTCTGCGAAGGGGGCAGGCTGCCGGGTGAGCTACAGGCCATGGAGCTGGAGAGCGTGTCCAGCCAGACGGCCGACGGCGCCTACTGGCCACGCCTCAGCATCCAGCGCGCCGATGGTCCCGAGCATGGCAAGGGCACCATGTGCCGCACCTCCAGGTTCAAGTACGTCCGGCGACTTCTGGAGCGAGATGAGCTCTACGACCTCCGGAGCGATCCCTGGGAGCGCGAGAACCGCATCGACGACCCGGCCCTATCCGACGTGGCCGGCGGGCTCCGGGATCGAATGCTCACCTTCTACCAGGAGACCTGTGACGTGGTGCCGGTCGTACCCGACGACCGGTGAGAGCGTGCGAATTCAAGTCCGGCCTCGAGCCACCTCCGCAAAGTAGGGACAGAACACGCATGGACCTTCCGCCGCCGGAGTCGCTCAGGACTTGAGGGCGCGGAGGGGATCTACTGAGGAGGAAGTTCTGATGACCAGGTTTCTCGTGATCGCTCTCGTGCTCGCCTTTGTAGTTGGCGCGTGCTTCGTCGTGGCTGGCTGCCCCGCCGAAGAGGAGACCCCAAGCACCCCCAGCGTCGGCGGACCCGCTGGCACCACGCCGGGCACCGGCGCCTCGGCCGACACCACCGCCGATGATAATGCCGATGGCGAAGCTACCGACGACGGCGAAGCCACCGACGGCGAGGCTACCGACGGCGAGACCACCGGCGACGACGCGGCCACCGATGACACCACCACCGACGGCGAGGGCACCGATAGCGCCGACGGCGAGGCCACCGACGGCACCGCGGACGAAGAGACCACCGAGTAACTCGGCCTAACCCAAGCAGCCCAATGCGAACGGGCTGGCTTCGGCCAGCCCGTTCTGCGTGTACGGCCACTGGCTTCCATCGCGGGCGGGGTCCAGGCATGATGTCCCCCAGGAGGCGGGGTCGTTGAGAGCCATCATCTCGGCTGCGGGCACGTCCGGCGACGTACATCCAC
>WJIW01000132.1 GCA_014730065.1 Armatimonadia bacterium
CGCCTACGACGACTCCAACGATGCCAAGGCCTTCCGCTGGACCGATTCCGGTGGTCTCGAAGACCTCAACGATCTCATCGATCCAGCCAGCGGCTGGGAGCTGGTGGAAGCGTGGGACGTGAACGGCCACGGCGATATCGTGGGCTGGGGTTACTACGACGGCGAGGAGCGGGGCTTCGTGCTCAGCGACCAGACCGAGGTGCCCGGTCTGCCGGCCATCGCGCTTGTTGTGCCCGCGGCAATCATCGCCCTGCGCCGTCGGCGACGCTCGGCACCTCCATGCTAACGTTAATGCTCACCAGGTCCACATTGCCCTGGATCTGGATGGTGCCGTTATAGAGCCCGGGCGGCAGGCCCGTACGGTCCACGGTCACCGTCACCACCGTCGACCCGCTGCCACTCACGGGCGTCGGCTGGGTCCAAGAAGGCTGGCTCGTAATACTCCACGTCTGATCCTGCGCGACATCGAAGAACACAATGTCCAGGGTGCCCGTGGTCTGCTCAGCGCCGAAGGCGAGGGTGGCGGGCGAGACCTGGAACTGGTTCCCCGTGGCCGTGCCGGCGCAGCCTGCACCGAAGGTGGCTAGGAGACCGGCGAGGGCGAGTAGCACAGAGTATCGGGCGAGTCTGGTCATGGTGTGGGCCTCTCCCTGTGGCGCTCCCGTAGCTGGCGGAGCATCTGTGTACCAAGTCTAGGCGCACCCCCGGGCGCCGTCAACGCGCCTCTCCGTGGGAGTACCGCTCAACGCGCACCTCGTTTCCGGTCACCATGCGGAGGACGGTCTCTTCGTTACCGAAGCGGTACCTGATCTCATCGGGGCGGCCCACCCAGGGCCAGATCTGCTGGAACACCTCGGCCCGCCCGAAGTCGTCGGTCAGGACCCACTTCCCCCCGCCCCTCTCGATCACGGTCATGGGACCTACCGTCTCCATGCCCCGCTCTCGGGCCAGTGGAGCCCAGCAGAGACAGACTGCGCCCTCCTCGACCCGTCGCTCGAGGGCCGCCCACGTCTCGTCACTGACTCGGGTGCCCGTCACGCAGATCAGCGGCACGTTGGCGAGGAGATCGTAGCCCACGGTGTGGTCGTAGACCACCACTCCCGAGAGGGGAGTCCAGAAGGGATGCTGCTCGGCCTGAAGCGGACGGGTGCTGTAGGACGGCATGAAGCCCTTCTCCAGGTCCATGGGCCGGCCAGCCCCCGCGGGCCCGAGCTTGGACTTGAAGAAGGTCAGGCCGTCGCGTCCAGCATGGCCCTGAGTGAGCACGTCCCACAGGGCGAACCAGGCTTCAGTGCTCGCGTCGCTATGCAGGTGTGGGGAGCCGAACAGCTCATCATCGAATCCGCTGTACCGCTGGCCATGGC
Organism: Armatimonadia bacterium; assembly: GCA_014730065.1. GTDB lineage: Bacteria > Armatimonadota > Zipacnadia > UBA1398 > UBA1398 > UBA1398. The sequence continues at coordinate 1,365 of WJIW01000132.1, forward strand.
ACGTGTCGTCGGCCCGGACGATGACCACCTGGGGCGTGAGATCCCGGAATGTGTACGGCCTGGGATGGCTCGGGAGGTACTCCCGGCAGAACCACCGCAGCACCTCGCCGTGGGGGGTGAGATGGTAGAGGTCGCCACGGATCGGCGTCATCAGGGAGACGGGGATGCCGGAGCGTCCGGAAGGCAGAAGGTTGAAGCCCGCGCCCTCGACGTAGACCCGGTCGGCGCCCATCCAGTAGGCCAGGAGCAGATTGCTGCGGAACTCCTCGGCGCCGTGGCCGGGCAGCAGATCGTAGTACCATAGGTCGCAATCTACCCACAGCGGCCGATCATACTGCTTCGCGGCGCCCATTCCCAAGGCCAGGCTGATGGGCGAGAAAAGCTCCTTGCAGATCTTCGGGCAGGGGGTCATCCCCGAGCGGGCCGCGAGGTGGTTCAGAATGGGCAAGACGTGGGTCGCCGTCACCGGGCAGCCCACCTCCTGGTACCGAGCCACGATCTGCTTGTAGTCCTCGAGGGCCACATCGTAGGCCTCCTCGAAGGTCGTGCAGTCATCGGTGGGCGCCAGGCCTTCCACGTCGACGAAGTGCATGATCCTGATGTGGGCCAGCTCGTCCCATACGACCCCCTCGAACCGGATGTCGGCATCCTCACCGTAGGTGTCAACCATCCGCCGAACCGCCTCCTCCGGCGGCTCGACGATGTGGCACGATAGCGAGAAGTCCAGTCCGAGCCGCTCGCAGAGGCTCGTTAGCTGCGGCAGAGTCTCCTCCCACGGCTCGTCGTGGCCGCCGGGCGGCTGGGTGTTGATGTAGAAGTTGACGTAATCGATGTCCATGTCGTCGAGGGCGCGCTCCACAGCCGGCACCACGGGGACCTGGTTGGGCAGCTCGATACCCACCGAGAAGCCCTCGGGAGGCGCCGTCGCGAGGGAGGCGAGTGCGGTTAGGGCCGTGATAGCGCTGGTCATGGGATCAGTCCTCGATCGATAAGGTTCGCCCGCCGACGCAGGCCAGCCGAATGTCGGACGGGAATGTGGGCGCAAAGGGGTGATTTCGGTGACACTGGCGCTGCTCTCCTCCGCCCTTCTCGCCATCGGACAGCCGACGACGATCGTGGTGGACGCCCGGCCCTTCGAGTCCCCACAGGTTGCCGCACGAGCCGAGGAGCGAGTGGA
>WJIW01000133.1 GCA_014730065.1 Armatimonadia bacterium
GAGCTTCCTCATCAGGTCTGTCAGCTCATTGGCCACCTGGCGTCTCGCTCGCCCGCGAGCCGACGGCTCCGTGGCGCCCTGGCCGATCAGGCGGGCCTGGGCACCCCGGTCGCGCTCCAGGGCCCGGCGGGCTCGGGTAGACGCCACGCTGCCCGTCTTCTCCACCTCGGGTCGCCTCGCCGACGGCAGCCCATCCGCGAGGTACCCCTGCTGAGCCGCAGTCTGGAGGACGTACTGGCGACCGCCGCCGCGGGCGAGGCGACCGGAACGACCGTACTCACTGGCTGGGAGGAGGCGGCACATCTCGGCAGCGCCCTGCAGCATCAGGTCGCCGAGGGACTGCAAGCCCTCCCGCCCAAGACCAGCCCTCCCGGGCATCGGTTTGTGCTGGTCCGAGAGCCCGGCGAGACCGCCGCCCCGGAGTTGTCGCCCGTGCTACTGCGATGCCTGGCAGAGGTGCCGGTGGTGTCGGTCCCGCCCCTGGCCGACCGCCTGGAGGACCTGCCCGAGCTGCTCGATGTGTTCAGGAGGGAGAGCGCCCTGTCCGCGGGGACGACCGTTCGCACCGTCTCCGCGGAGGCGGTCGCCTGGCTGATGGAGTGGGTCGGAGCGGGCGAGTTTCGGGGTGAGGCCGCCGATCTGCGCCAAGCCGTCGCCCGGGCCGTGGCGGAGGCTTCGGGCGAGTGCCTCGAGCTACCGACCCTACAAGCGGCGCTGGGATCCGGCGGTACCGACGAGACTTCGGCCAATGCCGTCATCTGCACCAACGGCCGGGTTGTGCGTCGCTCCGTTACCCGAGACGAGCACGCCCGGCTCCTCGACCTCGAGGGTGTCGACTTCGCGTTCATCGCCGCCCTCGACAGGCACCAGCAGCCGACCATTGCCCGAGCCCATTCGGGGCAAGGCGAGTGCGAGGTGGACGACGAGCGCACTGGCCGGATCCTCTACCGTCTCGCGGCGCGCCCGGGCGAGAGACTCCCTCTCGGACAGGAGAAGACATCCCTTGGCCTGGCCCCGGACGAGCCCGTCCGACGATACATCCACAAGATCCGCAAGCTCCTGGGCGATACGGAGGTCCAGGGCAGAGCCAGTCAGCTCATCGAGAGCCACTATGGCGAGGTCTACGCTTTCCGGACCACGGTCAGTTACGCGCTGCTCCTGCCCTCCGCCGACGACGACTCATAGCCGGGGTGCCTGCCGTCGTCGGGCGAGGGGTACCTTGGGGAGGCATCCATGAAAGACATTTTGATCGTCGATGACGACCCCAGCGTCCACGACATCCTCAGAATGTACCTGGAGCGCGAGGGCTTTGATGTCCGGTCCGCCTACGACGGCGAAGGCGGGGTACGGCAGGCCATCGACGATCCCCCGGAGCTCGTGATCCTCGACATCATGATGCCCGATCTCGATGGCTACCAGGTCTGCCGCCGGATCCGCGCCGAGGGCGACGTGCCCATCATCTTCCTCTCCTGCCGGGACGATGACGTGGATCCCATCATCGGTTTGGAAGTGGGTGCCGACGACTACGTCACCAAACCCTTCAACCCACGCGAGGTCGTCGCCCGGGTCAAGGCCGTCCTCCGCCGGGCCACGCCCGAGCCCCAAGAGGACCAGGCGGCCATCGAGGTGGGTGCCGTGCGGGTCGATCCCAGGACCCGAGAAGTCACCGTCCAAGGCGCCCCCATCAAGCTGACGCCCAAGGAGTTCGACATCCTCTGCCTCATGGCCGCCGAGCCCCGAGTCGTCTTCTCCAGGGAGCGCATCATGGAGAAGGTCTGGGGCTACTCCTTCGAGGACTGCGATGTGCGGACCGTCGATACCCACGTTAAGCGCCTGCGCAAGAAGCTGGGGGAAGGCGGCTACGACGGCTGCACCATCGAGGCCGTCTGGGGCGCCGGCTACCGCTTCGTGGTCGAGGGGTGATGCCCGTGCGTGCAGGCTTGACGAGCTACCTCGTCCTGAGCCACCTGGCCGTGACCCTCCTCGCCCTTGGCTTGGCGTCCCATACCGATCCCCTGGGTATCGGCATCGCCGGGCTCCTCGCCGTCACCACCGCCGTGCTGCTCGCTCGCGTCCTCACTCGGCCCATGCGTGGTCTGGCCCATGGCGCCAAGCGGTGGGTGGAGGGCGACTTCGCTCACGCCATCGAACCCGAGGGGCCTCGGGAGATGCGAGCCCTGGCCACCGACATGAACCTGGCTGCCGCTGAGATACGCGGCCTGCTCGATACCCTCTCTAGCGAGCGCTCCCGCCTCGCCGATCTTCTGGGCAGCATGGCCGAGGGCGTCCTGGGGATCGATGGGAATGGGCGGGTGCTGGTCGCCAACGAGCGCGTCAGGCAGCTTCTCGCTCTGCCCCGCTACCCCATCGTGGGCACCGATCTCAGCGATCTGGTGTACGACGACCAGGTCCGCCGAGTTCTCGCCAAGGGCACGGGTGATGGCTGTCTGGAGCACGGCGGCCGCCTCCTGGGCATCCAGGCCGCCGACCTCTCCGAAGAGGAGGGCTTCGTCGCCATCGTCTCCGACGTCACCGAGACCGAGCGTACGGAGCAGATGCGCCGGGACTTCATCGCCAACGCGTCCCACCAGCTTCGCTCTCCCCTGACCTCGATCCGGGGCTACCTCCTCGCCATCGTCGACGGCGCCGCCCAGACCGAGGACGAGCGGGGGCGCTGCCTGGCTACGGCTCTGGAGCAGGTCGGGCTGCTCCAGCGGCGAGTAGATAAGCTGCTTGAGCTGTCACGCCTCCAAGCTCAGGAGGCTCCAGAGAACCCGTGTGACGTGCTTCTTGGAGGTCTCGCCGAGAGAGCGTGCGAGCACATCAGGCCTCAGGCCGAGGCCCGCGAGGTCCAGCTCGTGGTGAGAGCGCCCGCGGAGCCCATAACCGTCTGCGCCGATGCCGACCTCATCCTCGAGGCCATCCACAACATGCTGGACAATGCCATCCGCCACAGCCCCGATGGTGGCACGGTGACCGTCTCCGTTGAGCGCGAGGAGTGCGGTGCCCGGGTGGCCATCGCCGACTCCGGGCCGGGCTTCGGTGGGGGTGAGACCGACCTCCTCTGGAAGCGGTTCTACAGCGGCCAGCGCCATGGCGCCGCAGGACTCGGCCTCGCCATCACCCAGGAGATCGTCCGAGCCCATGGCGGCCGCGTATGGGCGGAGTCCAACCCTGAGGGCGGGGCCCTCTTCGGCTTCCACCTGCCATGCGGCTGATCGTGGGGACACTGGACACCGGCGAGGTCGGCGACGCAGAATCGAGACGTGAGCGGCGACACGCGCCAGGAGAGGGACCTGCTGGGCGAGATGACCTTGCCCGGGTCCGCGCTGTACGGGATCCACGCCGCCCGAGCAAGAGCCAACTTCCCCCTCACCGGTCGCACGCCCCACCCCGCGCTGGTCCGGGCCTACGGAGACGTGAAGCTCGCCGCACTACGAGTGAACCGCGCCCTCGGCTGGTGGAGCGACGATCACGGCAAGTTTGAGGCCATGGAGCGCGCCTGCTCCGAGATGGCCTCGGGCCTGCTGGATGAGCACATCGTCGTCGATGCCCTCCAGGGCGGTGCGGGCACCAGCACCAACCAGAACGTCAACGAGGTGCTGGCCAACCGAGCACTCCAGCTCCTGGGCCTCGAACCCGGAGTCGGCGGCCGAGTCAGCCCCTCGGAAGACCTGAACCTCCATCAGTCCACCAACGACACCTACCCTACAGCGATGCGCGTCGCCGCCATCCGGCTGGTCCGCGAGCTCGAGACGGAGCTGGTGAGCCTCCAGGAGAGCTTCCAGGTGGCCGAGAAGCGCTTCTCCCACGTCGTGAAGCTGGGCCGCACCCAGATGCGGGACGCCGTTCTCACCACCTTGGGCCGGGAGATGTCCGCCTATGCCGAGGCCATCAACCGCGACCGCTGGCGCGTGTACAAGTGCGAGGAGCGCCTCAGGGTCGTGAACCTGGGCGGGACGGCCATCGGCACCGGACTCGCGGCGCCCCGGGACTACATCTTCCGGGTGGTCGATGAGCTGCGGGCGATAACCGGCATCGGCCTCGCCCGGGCGGAGAACCTGGTGGAGGCGACCCAGAACGCCGATGTCTTCGTCGAGGTCTCGGGGATCCTGAAAGCCTGCGCCGCCTCGCTTCACAAGATCTGCACCGATCTCCGGCTCATGTCGTCGGGGCCCGAGGGCGGCCTGGGCGAGATCAGGCTGCCCGCCGTTCAGGGCGGCTCCTCCATCATGCCCGGCAAGGTGAACCCGGTCATCCCCGAGGCCGTCAGCCAGGCCGCCATGCTGGTGATGGGGCATGACGTCACCATCGGCTTCGCGTGCGCGTCGGGCTCTCTGGAGCTGAACCCCTTCCTCCCCCTGGTCGCCCACTGCCTCTTGGAGAGTCTCGACCTGCTCGCCCGGGCCTGCCGCATCCTGCGCGAGAGCTGCGTCGAGGGGATCGAGGCCGACGAGGCCCGCTGTCGCCGCCACGTGGAGACCTCCACGGCGACGGTCACCGCTCTACTGCCCGCCATCGGCTACGACGCCGCGAGTGAGATCGCCGCCGAAGTGCAGTCCTCGGGTCGCGGCGTGAAGGAAGTGGCTCTGGACCAGGGCCGGTTGACCGAGGAGGAGTTCGAAGCCCTGATCACTCCCGAGGCGGTATGCCGGCTGGGCATGCCGAGACCATATGAGGAGGGCTTGCCATAGCCGCACGAGCACCCAAGGGCTTCCGCCTTCACATCGGCATCTTCGGCCGCCGAAACGTGGGCAAGTCCAGCCTGCTGAACGCCATCACCCGGCAGGAGGTCTCCATCGTCTCCGACCAGGCCGGTACCACCACCGATCCCGTTGAGAAGCCCATGGAGCTGCTGCCGCTGGGCCCCGTGCTGTTCATCGATACCGCGGGGATCGACGACGTGGGCGAGTTGGGGGAGCTGCGCACCGCCCGCACTAGGCAGGTCTTCGACCGAACCGACCTGGCGGTGCTGGTGACCGACGGCCCCTGGGGCGAGTTCGAGGAGGGCATCGTCACCGAGTTCGGGCGGCGCGAGGCGCCCGTGATCGCCGTGTTCACCAAGGCCGACCTGCATCCGCCCGACGCGGCCGCCATCGTCTCCCTCAAGGAGCGAGGCATACCCGTGGTGACATGCTCGGCGCTGACCGGCGAGGGGGTGCTCGACCTTCGCGAGGCGCTGCTTCGGTCGGCTCCCGCGGACTTCATCGAGAACCCCGCCATCGTCTCCGATCTGGTGGGCCCCGGCGAGATGGCCGTGCTGGTGGTGCCCATCGACAAGGAGGCGCCCAAGGGCCGGCTCATCCTGCCCCAGGTTCAGGCCATACGGGATCTGCTCGACGGCGATGCCATGTGCCTCGTCACCAAGGAGCGTGAGCTGCGCGCCGCCCTGGACCGCCTGACCCGGCCGCCGAAGCTGGTGGTCACGGACTCCCAGGCGTTTCTGAAGGTCGCCGCCGACACCCCGCCCGAGATCCCTATGACCAGCTTCTCCATTCTCTACTCCCGCTTCAAGGGCGACTTGGTGGCCCAGACCGAGGGCGTGCTCGCCGTCGACCGGTTGCGCCCGGGCGACCGAGTCCTCGTCGCCGAGGCGTGCTCCCATCATCCCATCGGCGAGGACATCGGCCGGGTGAAGATCCCGCGCTGGCTAACTCAGTACGTGGGCGGGAAGCTCGAGTTCGAGACCATGCAGGGACACGACTTCCCCGATGACCTGAGCGGATATCAGCTCGTCGTCCACTGCGGGGCCTGCATGTGGAACCGGCGGGAGATGCTCAGCCGCATCCTGGAGTGCCGGGAGGCGGGGGTGCCCATCACCAATTACGGTGTGGTCATCGCCTACAGCCTGGGCATCCTGGAACGAGCCCTGGAGCCCTTCCCTGCCGCCCGGGAGGTGCTGCGTCGTGGCGAGCATCCTCTCCCGCCTCGGCGCGATGGGTGAGGGCGGATGAAGCGGGAGGGAGATCCGCGGCCCCGGGCAAGCTCAGGCGCGCGGATCTCCCACTGGCTGCTCTCTAACTCGCGGCCTGCTCCTCCTCAGTCTTCGGCGCCTTGGCGTCGGGCCTATGCAGTGCGTGGAAGGCCTTGTTGAGGAAGCTCTTCGTATCCTCCGACTGGTCCTTCCACGTCATCTTCGACACCACGAAGATGGCGATGAAGGCGAGGGGAACCGAGATCAGAGCGGGCTGATCGAAGGCCCACAGATCGGTGAAGCGACCGACGACGATCACCGTTGATACGATCCCGCCGAGGGACGCGCCCGCGATGGCTCCCGCCTCGGTCATCTTGCTCCACCAGATGCCGCTCACCAGGAGCGGGAACAGCGTGCTGGCCGCGACGGCGAAGGCCAGGCCGACCATCCACGCGATACCCCACTTGCGGAAGCCCATGCTCAGCAGGATGGCAACGACGCCGCAAGCGATGACGGCGACCTTGGCGGCGATGATCTTGGACTTGTCCGAGGCGTCGGGCTTGAGGATCTCGCCATAGAGGTCATGGGCGATGGCCGAGCTCAGGGCGATGAGAAGACCGGAGATGGTGGACAGGACCGCGGCCACGCCGCCGGCGGCGATGAGCGCCTTGGCCCATTGGCCAGCCTGTTCGCTGATCAGGAACATGGCCGTGTTCGGCCCCGGCTCCCCCGCCTCGTCGTACATCACGGCATCCACGCCCAGTACCATCCGGCCGTAGGCGCCCCAGATGGGCGTGGTGATGTAGAAAATCCCGATGAACACAAGCACCCAGACCGTCGACCACCTGGCCTTCGCCCCATCGGGGTTTGTGTAGAACCTCGCTAGGATGTGCGGCAGGCCCGCGGTTCCGCAGACCAGGGCGACCAGCAGCGAGATGCTGCTGAACAGGTTGTACTTCCCGAAGGGCGCGATCCAGGAGTGACCCGTCGGGAACCTCTCCTGCTCGGTCTCGGTGAAGGCCGAATCACCGGTGATGGTGGTCGGGCCTTCCTCCCGCACCTCGGTCTGCTGGTAGGCGTGCTGGAGGATCTCGCCGTACCCGTACTTGGGCAGCAGCACGAACAGAGGCAGCAGGATCGCCGTGATCATGATCCAGAACTGGAGCATCTGAGTCAGCGTCACGCCTGTCATGCCGCCGAAGGTCACGTACAGAGTGATGATCGTCCCCAGTATCGCCAGCCCCAGCTCGAAGGGCATGCCGGGCACGATCGCCTCCATGACCGTTCCGACGCCGACCATCTGGGCGATGATATAGAGCGTAGAGATGACCATAGTGCAGGTGATGCCGACTTGCCGGAGACGGCGGGAGTTGAACCGGCCCTCGCAGAAGTCGGGAATGGTGTACTTGCCGAACCGGCGTAGCGGGCTGGCGATGAAGAACAGCAGCAGGATGTAGCCCGCCGCGAAGCCCGTGGCGTACCAAACGCCATCGAAGCCCGAGCCCCAAACCGCGGCGGCCACGCCCAGGAAGGACGCGGCACTGAGGTAGTTGCTGGAGATGGCCGAGGCGTTGGTGAACACGCCCACGCTGCGTCCGGCGACCCAGTAGTCGCTCAGCGTCGCCGACTTCCGCGCCGACCAGAGGCCGATGACGATCGTCGCGATCAGGACGACCAGGCCCGCTATGAGAGGTAGGTTATCCATCATCTTCCACCATCTCCTCCCACCGGTTCGACGCGCGCGTGTAGATGACGGCTAGGATCCAGAACTCCACGTGGAAACAGACCCCCACGAAGAGCCACACGAAGGGGATGCCTAGCACGGGCTGCAGCATGGCCTCGGTAGCGAAGTAGTTGAGTAGAGGCACCGAGAACATGGTAACCAGGAAAATCACGGCCAAGAACACGCTCAGCTTGAGCTGCTTGGCCAACATCTCTTCGTACGTCACGCCACTCCTCCTTACACTAACCGGCCCGGGCTCCACCCACTGCCGGAGTCCCAGGCCTGTGATCGCAGTATCCCTAGCACTGGCTCAGCAACCTTCGTTCCCACCCATCCCCGGTATCCCTCCCCCTCCGTACAAAGAAAGGAGCCCCGCCCGTGGTCGGGCGAGGCTCCTTGGCTTCTCGGTGGTGAGTGGCGCTAGACCTTGAACCGGCCCACCACGTCGGAGAGGGCGGTCGCCGAAGCGGCGGCTTGCTGGGCCGATGCGGCGATCTCCTCGGTGCCAGCCGACAGCTCCTCGGAAGCGGCGGAGGCTTCCTCGGCCGCGGCGGCGGCTTCCTCGGCGATGGCGGCGACGGAGTCGATGGACTCCCGCACCTGGTTCGCGGCCTCGACAACGGCGCCCATCTGGCCACTCATCTGCTCGATGGCCTGGGCGGCCACGGCGCGGCCCTCAGCGACGCCCTGGGCTTGCTCCAGAGCCTGCTTCGTGGCGTTGGCGATGTTCTCCACGCCATCGGCGGCCTCATCGGAAGCCGCGGTGATCTGGGCCAGCGCATCGGCGGCCTGGGCGGCCAGGTCGGCGCCCTGGGCGGCCTCCTGGTTGCCCTGCTCCTGAAGCGCGACCACGTCGTTGATGCTGTCCCGGACCTCGCGGACGATGGACGCGATCTCGCCCGAGGACTGGGCGGCCCGCTCGGCCAGCTTCCGGACCTCATCGGCCACCACGGCGAAGCCCTTGCCATGCTCGCCTGCCCGGGCCGCCTCGATGGCGGCGTTGAGGGCGAGGAGGTTGGTCTGCTCGGCCACGTCGTTGATGACCTGGACCATCTCACCGATGGCCTCGGACTGCTGGCTCAGGCCGCGCACCCGCTCCATGGCCTGGTTGGAGTTGTCCTGGATCCGGCTCATGGCCGAAGCGGTATCGGCCGCGATGCCCTCGCCCTGGCGAGCGGCGTTCCGGGCGTTGTCGGCGGCGCCGGCCACGGCTTCTGCCAGCTCCGTCACGTTCTGCATCGACAGGGACATGGCCTCGACGGCCTGGCCCGCAGCCTCGATGCTCTCGGCGGTGGTCTGCTGACCCGCACGGAGGGCATCGATCTGCTCCGCTTGCAGGTTCACGTTGTGGGAAGCCTCGGCCAGGCGCGTGGTCTGCTCGGTGGCGCCCTCGGCCACATTCTGGGAGGCGCCCGTGACCTGGGTCACGCCATTGGCCGACTCCTGCGCCGATGCGGCGACCTGCTGCGAGGCGGCGGCCATGGACTGGGACGAGTCCTGGGCTTCCTTCACAATGCCGTGGACGTTCTCCACGAACCGGTTGAACCAGCCCGACAGCTCGGCGATCTCGTCATTGCCTCTGACGTCGAGGCGCTGGCTCAGGTCGCCCTCACCCTCGGCGATCTCGCGGATGGCATCGACGACGCCATTGATGCCCGAGCTGATCTTCAGGGCGATGAAGAGTCCCACGCCGATGAAGACCACGGCCAGAATCACCGCGCCGATGATGATGTTACGGGTCAGCGCGTGCGCCGGCGCCATGATGTCCTCGACGGGAACATCGGAGACGATGGCCCACTTGAGCTTGGGCGCCACATCGACCTGGTTCCAGATGCTGAAGACCTCGCGGCCCATGTAGTCCTTATGGTGGCCCTTGCCGTACTCACCGTTCTCGAACTCGCCCGCCAGACCCTCATCGACGACTTCCTTCATGACCGGCGTCGCCGACATGTCGGTGTCATCCAGGATGGTCTGATCGAACTTCGTGTCCGAGCGCAGCTTGTAGTCGGGGCCGACCAGGTAGGTCTGGGCGGTCTCGCCGACGCCCGTCGCCGCCGCCATGCGATCCGTGATCTCCTGGGTGCCCAGTCGAAGAGCTACAACACCGATGGGCTCGCCATTGCGCTGGACGGGACACGCGATCAGGAAAGCGTTCACCTCAGCCGGCGGGTAGTATGCAATGTCGGCGATGGCGGTTCGGTTCTCGTCCTTGGCGGTCTTGACGGCCCAGTTGAGCTCTGTGCTGCCCAGGACGGGTCCGTCGATGTGCTCTCCCAGGTCGCTGCCCCTGGTCACCGTGTAGACGACATAGCCTTCGGTGTCGATCAGGAAGACGTTCTTGAAGTCCGTCTGCTCGGTGTAGCGCTTGAAGAAGTTCTCATGGACGGGATCATTATTGGCGTAGGCGATGACCGCGTCCTTGCCTGAGTTCCCTGCTGCAGCGCGCGCGGCTTCCGCGTCCTCGTCGTCCTTGTCCTTGGCTTGAGGCGCCTCGGCCACGGCGTTGCCGCGGTACACGGCCCCGAACTGCTCCAGAGCGTCTCTGACGGTGGGGTCAATGGCCAGCAGCTCGGCATCCCGCATCCGCTTCGACAGGTAGCCGTTGATGCCGTCGCGCTTGAGGTTCGCGGCCGTCAGCAGCTTGCCGTAGGCCTCGTCCTCCAGGGCCGCCGTCGACTGCTTGATGGCCATGGTGCCCAGAATCGCCACAGGCAAGATGACGGCCAGCGCAAAGCCAACGATGAGCAGTTTCTTGATGTTGAAGCTAAGTAGGTTTCGCATTCGTCCAACCCCTCCAAACGGTACCGGCCGGGATCCGGCGGGTTACTCCTCAGAGGCGTCCTCGGCGATGCCCATCAGGGCCGCGCGCTCGGACTCGCTGAAGACTTTGTCCAGGTCTAGCAGGATGAACAGGCGATCGCCGTGTCGAGCCACTCCAAGCAGGTACTCGGAGTCGATCGA
>WJIW01000134.1 GCA_014730065.1 Armatimonadia bacterium
GCTCTCATGGAGGATCTGGTAGACGCTCCGGCCATCGCCGCCGAGGCCGCTGTCAGCCATGGATGCCCTGTCCCCGAGGTGGGTAAGTGTCGGACGCGGGGCCGTATGGCCCGGCCTTCCGACCGGCCACACCTTCGGGTGCCCCCCGGCCTCCCCCTGCCTCAGGGGGCGGAGCTACTGATGGCGCAAGGAGCGGCGCGACCAGATCAGCAGACCGGCGCCAACGATCACGGCCAGGGCTGAGGCGGTCATCCAGGGGATCATCTCGATGCCCGTGTAGGCCATCTCGGGCGCCTCGGGCGAAGGCTCCGGCTCGGCCGCCGGGGCCATGGGTGCGCTGGCGGCGTCCGGCTCGCCCTCGGCGGTGGGCGTCACGGGCCCCGTGGGCTCCGGCTCGGGCGTGGGTGGCACCTCCTCGAGCTCAGGGGCATCGGGGGTGGGCTCGATGGTGCCAGGCTCCACGGGTCCGCCGAGGGGAAGATCGTCATCGACCGAGACAGCCGGCGGCTCCTGGCCCATGACGGCGGCGACCACCACCAGGCCCAAGGCTAGCGTCCAGATCCAGCGGCTCGTTGCCATCGCCCGACTCCCTCCCCAGAGCCGTGGGGGCTCCGGTGCGGATATGGGGCAGTATACCTCCCGGCATCGGTGAGGAACAGGGTTGCCATTCCGCCGGCCTTGGGTTAGAACATCCCCGTGCCGGACTCGCTTGACCGAAGATGGTGATCCGCGTGCGCGAGCCTCAGACGCCGTCCATGCCCGACCGTGCGCCGGGCTCCACGGCGCAGGAGCCGGGGGGGGGCCTGACGGCCAAGTCGCTGGCGCTCCTGGTCATCGCCGTCTTCGTATCCATCTGGTGGGTCCAGCAGACCGAGATCATCGTTAACACGGGGGCCATCTCCGAGAGCACGCCCCCCATCCCCGCCATAGCCCTGCTCATCCTGTTCACATTGGTCAGCGCCCTCTGGCGACGCATCACCGGACGGCCGATGCTCCGGCCCGCCGAGCTTTTGGCGGTGTATATCGGACTGACTTTCGGCGCCTTCGTGCCGGGCCATGGCGTAGTGAAGCGGCTGTTCCCCTCCTTGGGCGTGCCAGGCTATTTCCAGACGCCCGAGAACGACTTCGGGGAGCTGCTCGCTCACATACCGGGCTGGGTGGCGCCGACGGACCGAAGCGTGCTCCAGGGCATGTACGAGGGCGTGGACGGCGCAGCCGTGCCCTGGGCACACTGGGCCATGCCCCTGGCCATGTGGACCCTTATGCTGGTCCTGCTGTTCGTAGGAATCCTCTCGCTGGTGTCCCTCTTCCAGAGGCGCTGGTGCGAGGAGGAGCGGCTGTCCTTTCCCTTGCTGGCGATCCCCGTGGAGATCACCCGCCCCATGAGCGGCACCCGGGGGCGCAGCCTGCTGGCCGACCCAGCCTTCTGGTGCGGCGTGGGAGTGGCGGCCCTCTACAACCTGTCGAACATCCTCCACGCCATCAACCCCAACGTCACCAACGTGCCGCCACGGACGGAGCTTCACACCCTGTTCCAGTCGCGCCCGTGGACGGCTCTCGCCCCCCTGTGGCTCGACGTGCGACTGGAGCTTCTGGGTCTCGGATACCTGGTCAACACCGACGTGAGCCTCACGTACTGGGCGACGGCCCTGCTCCAGCGGCTCGAATCCGTCGCCATCGCGGCCATGGGGTACGAGGCTCCCGCGGCGCCCTACTCCATGCAGCAGGGGACGGGCTCCTATCTGGTGCTCGCGGGGTGGCTGGTCATCGGCGCGCGCACCTCACTTGGCCGTCAGTTCCGGGCGGTATTCCGGGGCGACACGACCGAGGATCCCGCCGCGCGATGGCGCTGGATCGGCCTGATCGCCGGCTGGGGCGGCGCCCTGTGGTGGCTCGCGGCGGCGGGGCTGAGGGCGGACATCGCCGCCGTCTTCCTGGGCTTCATCGCCGCCTTCGCACTGGTCTACGCCAGGGTCCGGGCCGAGACGGGGATGCCCAATATCTGGAGCTTCCCCTTCATGCAGGCGTCGCGCACCATGATCTACGCTCGGGGCTCGGCCTTCCTCGCCCATGCCGGTCCCAGCTCGGTGACCATGCTTGGGGTGGCCGACTGGCTCGGCGGCGGCTACTACCTCTCCAGCGGCGGCATGGCCGCCGAAGGCCTCAAGCTAGCCAGAGATGGCCGGGTCTCCCGCAGGGCGGCCGTTACCATGATGGGCGTGGGCCTGGTGGCCGGGCTGGTCATCAGCTACTGGGCCTTTCTCACGCCCTTCTACCGGTACGGGGCGAACGTGCTCGAGGGCGGCACGGTGGCCGGAGGGTATACCAACCGCGTGATGGTCGGCACGTACGGCTCGGTGGTGAGCTGGCTGGATGCCGACAGCCCCGTGTCGCCCGAGAATGCCCGGGTGGGAGCCATCATCGCCGGCGCCGCCCAGACTCTGGTGCTCATCGGGCTCCGCTGGGGCCTCGTCCGATTTCCCCTCAGCCCCCTGGGCTTCGGCATGGCCTCCATCCTGGGCGACCGGTACTGGGCTATGTTCCTCGTGGTGTGGGCCATCAAGCGCACGGCCTTGTGGGTGGGTGGCGTTAGGCTCTATCGGCGCCTGATACCCACCTTCCTGGGCATCGCCATCGGCCACTTTGTCATCGCCGGGGTGGTGTGGGGTATCATCGGCCGGATCTACGAGGAGTTCTCACTGAACTACTTCGTGGGGTACGGGTAGGGCTCCCAGATGCGAAAAGCGCCCCGAAGGGCGCTTTGAGTCAGCGGATGGTGCCGAAGAGAGGACTTGAACCTCCACGGGGTTGCCCCCACTGGAACCTGAATCCAGCGCGTCTGCCAATTCCGCCACTTCGGCATTCGTACGGACGGTCAATATACAAGGGTGCTGGCGAGGGAGTCAAGGTTTCGGGCAGCCTGGCGCAGGGCTCCTTGGCGGGCGCGCAGAAGGCACCACCCCACGACCGCCCGCCTTGGAGGACATCATGCGAGCCACAGCGCTGATCTGCGACTCGGAGCGTCGGTTCGAGCTACGCGAGGTCGACATCGGAGAGCCCGGGCCCGGGCAAGCCCTCATCCGTACCCTCTACACGGGCGTGAGCATCGGCACCGAGTTCGCCCTGATCAGGGGGCGCATCTCGTGGGGCCCCTTCCCCATCTGCACCGGCTACCAGGGAGTGGGCGTGGTCGAGGCCCTGGGCCCGGAGCTGGACGGGTTCCAGGTGGGCGACAAGGTGTACTACCGCGGCCACCAAGGCCCCATGCGGACGGAGGATGGCCAGACCGTCTCCACCGTCGCCGGCACCCACTGCTCCCATCTGATCGCCGGTCCCCATCCGACCCATGGCATGGATCCCCTCCCCGAGGGCGCTCCTCCGGAGGAGGCGAGCTGCTTCGTCATGCCCGCCGTCGGCCTCCTCGGGGTCGACATGGCTCGGCCGAAGGTGAGGGACAAGGTCGTCGTGTACGGCGCGGGTGCCATCGGCCTGGGGGCCATCGCATGGCTGGCCCTGCGCGGCTGCACCGTCACCGCCATCGATCTAGACCCCGGCCGGCTGGGCATCGCGCGCCGGCTGGGTGCCGATCATGTCATCGACGCTTCCTCGGCCGATGTCCCCACCGAGGTCGAGGGGCACTGCCCCGGCGGCGCCGATGTTGTCTTCGAGGCATCGGGGAACCGGGACTTGGTCGGCCCCGCCATTGAGCTTTGCCGCACCGAGGGCACCTTCGTCTGGCAGGGCAACTACGGCGAGGAGCCCCTGCCCTTCCGGTTCATGCCCGCCCACGGACGGCGGCTGACCATGGTCTTCCCCTGCGACGATGGGTACGGACCCAACCGCCGAGCCGTCATGAAGAACCTGGCCATGGGCAGCCTGCGGTGGGGCGAGACCATTACCCACCGCGTCAGTTGGTCCGATGCCCCCGGGTTCTTCGCCGACGTCGAGACCGGAGCCCGATCCGACGTGGTCCAAGCCGTGCTGCACTGGAGCGATAGCTAGCACCTAGAGAGAGAGGCAACCATGGGACGCATACTCGTGACGGGCGCAAGCGGCTTCATTGGTGGCGGCGTGATTCGCGATCTGGAGCTGGACCACGGCGTGGTGGCGATGAGCCGCCATGATCCCGATCACGAGGGACCCTGGGTCCAGGGCGAGTTCCAGAGCTTCGAGGACCTGCGGGCCCTGGACCAGTACGAGATCGACGCCGTGGTGCATCTGGGCGCCGTCACCGGCGGCTGCTCAGAGCGCGATGGCATGGCCGTCAACGTGGAGGGCACTCGAGCGTTGATGCGGTACCTCGTCGATGGAGGCTGCCGCAAGTTCGTCCTCGCCAGCAGCATCGCCGCAGTGGGCCTGGCCGACGCGGCCTTCCGGCCCGAGGAGATGCCCATCGCCGACGACCACCCGTGCCTCGCAACCGACGCCTACGGACTCTCCAAGTACCTTATGGAGGAGGTCGCTCGGTACTTCGTGCGGCAGAACCGGGACCTGGACGTGATCGCCCTGCGGCTGGCGGCGATCTTCGCCGACGAGGACCCTCCGCCGCTACGATCGCCCGGCGCCCCCTCGCCCTATGCCCTAGCCACCATCACCTCGATGGCCCTCTCCGATACCGTCCGGGCGATCCGGCTTGCGGTGGAGGCCCCCCATAAGGAGGGCCTCCGAGTCCTCAATACCACCCACCCGGAAGCTTGGACCGCGGTGCCGGTGGCCGAAGTGCTGCGCGCGTGGTGGGGATCGTCGGTCGACGTATCGCACTACGACGAGCCCGGCCGCCAGTACGACTCACCCTTCGGGGTGGCACGTATCGATAGCGAGCTGGGCTTTGTCGCCAAGCACGGCCCCGACCGGTACCGCGAGTAGGGCTCCCTACCCCTCTCCGAGCAGCTCCTCAAGCCGTTCCTCGAGAGCCGAGCCTCGTGGCTCGGCGTAGATCATCCCGTCCTGATCGATGAGGAAGGTGGCGGGGATGGCGTTCACGCGCCACAGGTTGGAGACCTCGGCGTCCCAGCCCTTCTCGTCGCATACCTGGCGCCAGGTCATACCCGGCATGGTCGCCAGGTACTCGTCCATGGCCTCGCGGGCGTCATCCAGGCTGATCCCGATGATCTCGAAGCCCTTGTCGTGCCACTCCTCGTAGGCGGCGATGACGTTCGGCATCTCCTCCTTGCACGGCTTACACCACGAAGCCCAGAAGTCCAGGAGCACGACCTTGCCCTCGTAGTCGGACAGCCGGAAGGTCTCGCCGCTGGTGTCCGTCGCCTCGAAATCGATGGCCGGGTAGCCAGCCTCGATGTAGGGCTTGGCCACGACCTCGCCCTCGGCGGGCTTGAAGGTCACCCAGTTGCCCGACGGCGACACCTCAGCGATCTGGTACCCCTGGCCCTGGAACTCGAAGGGCTCGCCGGCGCGGTAGAACTCCGCCGAGCTGCTCCTGGGGTTCAGCTTGCCGTTCTGGTCGCGGTCGACCACGATGGCGCCCGACCCGGCGTCGTCGCCCTCCAATGCCAGGTCGTCGTACAGTCCGTCGCTATCGTCGTCGATGACGAGCACGTCCACGAGCTCACCGGCCAGATGGGCCTTGCCCCGCCGAACGGCGTCACGGTAGTAGAAGACGATACCGGCTCGGTAGTCCTCCTCGAGGGCCTCCTCCCACGCCGCCTCGATCTGGCTGCGGCTCAGGTAGTCGGGCAGGCCAGAGGTGGGGCGGAAATGGTAGAAGGTCATGGGGTAGCGAACCCAGCGCGGCCTGCCGTCGTAGCCCACCCGCAGAGTGGCATCAGCCAGCCAGACCCGGCCGTTGTCCCCGGACCAGGAACCGTCGCCGTCGTTCGTCAGGTCCTCGTCGTTGTTGGCGTCGATGTAGATGCGCGACTGGAGCTCCCCGCCATCGTCGAGCCAGGAATCGAGCGCCAGCACGAAGGTGCTGTCTTCGCCGTTGCCCGCCTCGATGGCGCCGTAACGCGGCGTACCTCGGTAGGCTGGCTCGGCGACCAGGGCCTCGGCCGGTGCATCGCCCAACGTCGCGCGAGCGGGACGGTAGTAGTGAACCCCCGCCTCGCCGGCGGGCACCAGCGCCAGGGTCTGGGCGTGTGTTGATGCGGCCAACAAGATCACGAATGCCGCATTTGCGAGAACGAGCTTCATTGGGCAATCATCTCCTTGGTGAAGTGCGGCCGCCGATGCCTGGGACTAACCCAGGCTGCCATAGCAGGCCACGATCTCGCCATAGTAGCAGCGATGGAAATCGCCGCTGGGGTAGTACGACTCACGGACCGAGGGATCCAGGCTGCCCGGATCCAGGTCGTTGTGATGCAGGGTTCGGCACTCGTAGACGATGGACGCCTCCTCGATGCTGGGGGTGCGTATCTCCCGGCCCGGGACGAGAGTCAGGTCGCACTCGGCGAACTTGTCCACATCCCGGCCCGAGCGCGTTCCACAGAAGGCCAGAGCCTTACCCATGGTATCGGGCAGAACGTTGATCGTGAAGTCCGGTGTGGCCTCCATGAACTCGTACGTGTACCGGGACGGCCGCACGAACACCACAGCGATGGGACGGCCCCATATCACGCCGAAGGTGGCCCATCCGATGGTCATGGTGTTGACGGCGCCGTCGTCGCGCACGCCATTCAGAAGAGCTCCGGGGCCTTCGAGGAGCCGGGTCGTCTCGACGAAAGCCTCTTGGTAGCTGAGGGTCTGTTTGCTCATGGCTCGCCTCCGGAGCGGCGGGTTCCTCGACTCCTCCCCGCTGGCCTCCATTGCCTATGGCCGGCGGCACACAGCAATCGATTGCGCGCGGCAGCAAAGGAGCGTATCATACGCTCCAGAGGAGGCGCAATGGCCGTCACCCTTCGCGACATCGCCGAGCGGGTGGGACTCTCCCCTGCCGTCATCTCCAGGGTCCTCAACAACCGCCCGGGGGTGTGGGTCTCGGAGGACAACCGACTGCGCATACTCAAGGCCGCCGACGAGATGGGTTACCGCCCCGCCGCCGCCGCTCGCAGCCTCCGTAGTGGGTGCACGTACACCGTAGCCTTCCTCCTCGTGCAGCGGCCCGGTCTGCCGGGCGTGCTCCAGGCTTGGGAGTACGGCCCCGAGCTCGAGCGCCTGGCCAGCGGCCTGGCGGAGAAGGGCTATTCGCTGCTCGTCCGTATGACCGGCCCCGCCAGCGCCGGTGAGGCCGTCTCCGAGCTCGCCGCCTCCCGAAGCTGCGATGCCCTCGCCGTATGGGGCACCGAGACCGACCTCCATACCCATGCCGACGTACTGGACTCACTTGCCATGCCCTTCGCCGTCAAGGGGCGTCACGAGAGCTGCCATCCCCATTGGCCCCAGGTCGACTATGACCACGAAGGCATGATGGAGGCCGCCGTCGAGAAGATGCGCTCCGCCGGCCGCAAGCGGATCGCCTATCTCGGCTTCCCTTACGACGAGACGTACGCCAAGGGACTGCTCCGCGGCTACCTACGAGCCACCGCCGATCCGCCCGAGGCTTGGGTGTCCGACCGGGGAGAAACCGTGCAGGCCGCCTACCGACAGGTGTCGGACTGGATGGATGCCCCCTCCCGCGAGCGACCCACGGGCATCGCCATTGGCGCCGCGAACGCCGCGTGGCACGGAGCGGAGCGAGCACTCCACGAGCGCGGCATCCGGATTGGGGACGGCGACGACGAGGTATCCGTGGCAGGCCAGACGGGGACGGAGCTGACCCTGTGGGAGGGCCGGGGCTGGCGCTTTACCGATCTTATGCCCGGCAACATGGGCGAGCGCATGGCCGCTGAGCTTCTGCTGCCAGCCCTCGCCGACCAGCCGGTCGAGCGGCCCGTCCTGCGTATTCTGCCCCAGCTCGTCCCAACGGATGATCCCGTGCTCGCCAGCGACGCATAGATCCGACGCACCACGAAGGGGAGGACCCGATCGTGACTACCCGCACCGCATGCGCACTGAGTCTCCTCATCGCCCTCTACCTGGCCACTCCGCCCGCCGTCGCCCAGGCCCACATCTGGCTGGAGGGTGAGAACACCGCGAGCACCAACTACGACACCTCGCCCGCCGGATGGGGTACCACGGAGTACCTGTCCGAGGGTCTGTGGCTGAGCATCAACATCCCCGAGGGCGAGATCGAGCAGCAGGTTCCCGACGAGGGTATCCTCCTGGAGTACGAGTTCGACGCTCCGGGCGCGGGCGACTACCAAGTCTGGGGGCGGGTCGGCTTCGAGTTCGTTCGCGCACCCTTCGACTGGCGCATCGACGACGGCCCCTGGGATACCATCGATCCAAGGGAGGATCTCTCGACCGACCTCATGGAGGTCGACCGCTGGAACGAAGTCGCCTGGGTCCACATGGGCGATGTGCGGCTCGATGAGGGCGGCCACGTCCTGACCACGCGGCTGAGTCGCCGGTACCGCGGTGAGGGCGAGGGTCGCACTCCCGAGCGGATCATCTACACCGCCGACGCCTTCTGCTTGTATCCGGGCGAGTTCCGGCCCAACGGTAAGCACGAGCCCGGCTCCGACTACCAGGACGCCGACGACCGGCGCGCAGCCGAGCGCGTCATCGACCTCGAGCCTCTTCCGCCGCCTGGCCAGCGTGCCCGCACCGACCTATCGGGCCTGTGGCAGATCGCCCGGTACGATGAGACCTGGGTTGAGGATCGCACCGGCCCCATCGCCCAGACGCCTGCGGCCGACGAGCTGCACTGGTACGGGATCGAAGTGCCCGGCAACCGGAACGCCTTGCGGCCGGAGATGAAGTTCTGTCATCGGTACTTCTACCGGACCCGCGTACGGCTCCCCGAGGCCCTGGCGGGCCGCCGGCTGCTCCTGGATGTCGATGAGATCAACATGCTCGCCACCGTGTTCGTCAACGGCCAGCGCGTCGCGTTCCACGATGCGCCGGTGACGGGCTTCGTCGCCGACATCACCGACGCCGCCAAGCCGGGGGAGATCAACGAGGTCTGGGTCGGCATCAAAGACACGTACTACGCC
>WJIW01000135.1 GCA_014730065.1 Armatimonadia bacterium
GCTCAGTCATGACCAGCCCGATCAGACGATGGCGGTGTACGAGGCGCCTTTCTGGGTGAGCTGTCGGCTCGGCGGCCTGGAGCCCGACGACCTTCAGCGGATGTGGTCCACCCAGACCATGCCCATGCAGCTTCTACTCGGGCAAGAGGGCGAGGTGTCGTACCGCCACGCGGCCTTCATGGCCCCGTACCCGGGCGAGGACTGGGACGGTGTGGCGTGGACGGGCCGGTCCGCCGGGGTGGTCGAGATCTGCGCCAACGGCCAAGGTACCGCAAGGGTGGAGCTTGAGTGGCGCCACGACGACGGGGCCGAGCTGGTGACCTCCCAGGTCGACAACGGCATCGCCGTGACCGCCGAGGGTCGGCGCCAGCTATGGGTGCGCTGTAGTCGCGGCGCCCTGGAGGCCCATGAGAGCGGCGCGTCGTGGACCGTCGATCCGGAGGGTGATGCGGTCTTCCTGGAGGTTTTCGTCCCCGACCCGGAGTCACAGCCCGAGGACATGGGCCGCTGGGTCGTCAGCGACCTGCACCGAGAGGCCATGGGTTGCTGGGAGCGCTTTCTGGGGACCGGCGCCAAGCTGTCGCTCCCCGATGAGCTACTCGATGCCATCGTCGCCATGAGCCGGGTGCACTGTGCCGCCGCGGCGCGGCACGAGGCCGGCGGTCGCCGCATCGCGCCGTGGATCGCGTCCATCTCCTACGGACCTCTGGAGAGCGAGTCCCATTCGGTGATCCTGGGCATGGACGGCATGGGCCATGAAGAGTTCGGGCGCCGTGGGCTGGACTTCTTTATCGGCCGCTACAATCCCCACGGGTTCCTGACTACCGGCTACACCACAATGGGTACCGGCTGGCACCTGTGGACGCTGGGTGAGCATGTGCTTCTTCATGGTGACACCGATTGGCTCGGCGAGCGCTCGGCCGAGGTGGCGCGGGCGTGTCGCTGGGTGATGAGGGAGAGGCGCAAGACGGGCGGCCGGCTGCCCTCGGGTGACCCTGTGCCCGAGCGCGGCCTGATGCCTCCCAGCGTCATAGCCGACTGGAACGTCTTCGAGTACCGGTGGTTCCAGCAGGCGAGCTACTGCGCGGGCCTCGATCTCGTCGGTGAGGCCCTCTCCCGCTGCGGGCACCCGGCGGCTCGCGCGGTTCTGTTGGACGCGGCGGAGCTTCGGCGCGAAATCCTGCGAGCCTACGACTGGGCCCAGGCACGCACCCCCGCCGTCGAGCTTCGGAGCGGAGAGTGGGTGCCGGGCTCGCCGGGGATGCTGCGGGCCTTCGGTCCCATCCATGATGCCTACCCCGGCGAGGATCACCAGCGGAGCTGGGCCGGAGACGCCGAGCTGGGACCCAATCACCTCGTGCCGCTCGGCGTGCTGAAGCCCGGCGATCGCCGGACCGACTGGCTCGTCGATCAGCTCGAGGACAACCTCTGCCTGCGTACCGGCATGGGCGACTATGACGAGGAGAGCAACCGAGCCGACTGGTTCGGCCGAGGCGGCTTCTGCAAACTCCAGCCGTACTACGGACGTCTCGCCGAGGTCCATGCCCTCCGCGATGACCGGAAGGCCTTCCTCCGATCTTACCTGAACGCCATCCCCAGCCTGGTGTCCCGCGAGTTGATGTCCTTCTGGGAGCACTTCGCCAACATGGGCGCCTGGAACAAGACCCACGAGACGGGGTGGTTCCTCTGGCAGACGCGCACCATGCTCGTTCAGGAGCGAGGCGACGACCTGTGGCTCGCGCCCTTCATACCGGCCGAGTGGCTTCGTGGCGGTGAGCCTCTAGTCGTTGAGGACCTGCCCACACGCTTCGGCCCCGTGTCCTACCGCATGGAGCCCGACGGCAAAGGCGACATGGTTGCCATCACCATCCGGCCGCCCCGCCGCCGGGATCCGGCGGCGCTGATCCTCCGCCTCGCTCACCCCGAGGACAGGGACATCACCGGTCTGTCCATCGACGATGCCCCGCAGCCCGTACCCCCCGACGGCCTGGTTCGCCTTCCCGCCGCTTGCGCGGAGGTCCGGGCCATGGTGCACTACTCCTAGAAGGAGGAGCCCCCATGCTCATCGGCCGTATGACCGCAGGTCTCCTGAGCCTCGTCGCCATTGCCGCCCCCGCCGCCCACGCAGAGCTGGTGGTCGACGATTCGGGGCTCGTGAGGGCCATGCTTGCCGACGGCGAGTACGTGCCCGCCCTGCTCGATATATGGATCCCCGCTCAAGGCTGGTCGACCCGGGCGACCCTGCGAGACCTGGAGGAGCGCGACGTGGAGCGCCATGCCCAGGGCGGCTCGTGGACCGGCGTGCTGCGATCCGGCGGGGGACGCTACAGCGTGAATGTCACGATCAGCGAGGCCCCCGACGGCGCCCATTGGCTCGCGACGGTGGAGTGCCTCGAGCCGGGCGACGTGGAAGGGGTGCACCTGGCGCTGGTGCTCCCCACGGAAGCCTTCGGTGGCGGCACCGTGGCCGCACCCGGCCAGGACGAGGCCGCCATGCCCGCCCGTGCCCCGGCGGAGCCCCACTTCTACAC
>WJIW01000136.1 GCA_014730065.1 Armatimonadia bacterium
TCCGTCCCCATTGCCCTGACCCAATAGGAGTTTCCCTGCCCGGGAGGGTATCACCTCCTGAGCAATCTCACATTCTGCCTAAGAGTCACCGCTCCGCTCGGGTACCGGCCCTGCCGGTCCCTTTCCGCTACCCCTCATCCTCATCGGGTAGGTCGAAGACGATGTGGAGGATGGATGGGTGGACGTAGATGCGGCAGTTGCCCCAGTCCGTATCGCCCACCCGCGTCTCCCCGTCCCAGCCGATGCGGTGGTCGGGGTCGGGGGTGAACAAGGCCCAGGGCGTGCCGGCGACCGGCTCGACGTCGAGGGGAACCAGGCAAAGACGGCGCCCTCGCGCGCCCAGGAGCCGAGGTAGCGTGTCCCGGATGAGGTCCCTGGCCATCTGTGGAGGCACCGGATCAGCATCATCCCCGAACTGGCCAGTGGGCACCACCTGCGTCAACGCGACGGCACGCCCGCTGGCCGCCCACTGCAGTACGGCTGGAGCTCCGCCATACCAGAAGCCCGGGGCCTCTGGCAGGCTGTAGACTCCCACTGACTCGCCGTCCAGCAGGTGGAAACCAAGCGATGGAGGAAGATCGGACCGGGCAAGGACGCCGCTAACGGAAGGCGGCGGAGACACCAGCGCGGTCTGCTCCCATTGATTGGGGCTGCCTAGTATGCCGGGGGCCCGTAGATCCAGATCACCGAATGCAGCCCACGCATCCGATAGCCACAGTTTGGCGCCCTCCCGCAACACGTCGGCGAGAGCATCGATCTCCGAGAGTTCGACGAGCGTGGGTGCCAGTGGCACAGCGGCTCTCAGCGCTGCACCGCGGCTAGGCTCCCCCGGGGCACGCTCCACGGGCATCTCGCCGTCAGGCGGCAGGGGGTGCCGGATCTGCGGAGGCCAGCGAGTGGTCACGATCACCGCCCACCACCTCCCGTCGGTCCACCCCTTGATCGTCATCGGCCACGACGCGGCCAGGGCGGGGTCGGCAACACCCCCTCGGTTGTCGAGCGGGTCCAGCGGGAGGTGGCTCCACCGCAATGCTCCTGCGTCTGTGGTGTCCAGCGATGCACGGCCCATGCCGTACATGCCGTCGGGCCATCGGACCACAGTGCTGGCAACGAGCCTCATGGCCGTGCGGGGATCCTGAGCTGGCTCGATCTGACCCAGGGCACCCACGGAATCCCCGCCGAACACGACCCCTGCTCGTCCTTCCAGAGCCACCTCCTCACCGTGGCCATCGACCGCTCGCCACGCCACTGGCCACATCGTTGCATTGAGGGACGTGGGCACCGGTCCATCAGGGGTCTCGAGGGTTCCGATGACCGAACTCGTGTACATCGCGTGTTCGGCGAGGAATGGCTCGGGGCCATCGATCACCGTCTGGATGGTGTCAGCGGCGTCGGTGAGGAACCGTTGGCTCGGCGGAACGGGCAGCGCGGAGGCTAGGCCAGCCTCCGTTGACAAAGCTTGCAGGAGGAAGAGCGGCCTTCCTCTGGCCGAGCCGAGCAACTCCTGTCGCACGGGTTCGGGCATCGGCCCTGTATCTCGGGCACAAAGGACGGAGGTGCAAGTGAGCATGGCCAGTAGACCTGCGGCGGCCGCGGCGGTGCACCTAGCTCCGCGCCGGCGGAGGTATGTGAGAACACTGGTGGCCAGGCGATCTGTCATGGCGAGGGCTCCTCGACGGCGTGGGTATGTTCCACTCCGCCATCCGTCACGACCTCGCCATGGTAGTGGGCATGGGGGAGGACCTCCCCAGGATCCTGGATGCCGTTCTGGTTGTGATCATGCCAGTACAGCCTCACGCAGACCCACCCTTCATCCCCGCCGTTCGGTCCGTAAGCGATGCTCGTGACCATGGATGGTAGACTCTGCCAGCCAGTTGTGGGTTGCGTGCTGCCATCGGGAGGCGGCTCGCATGTCCAGTACGCGTCGGCTGCCTTGAAGTACCCCTCGAACTGGTTGGGGAATCCCGCCCAGAACTGCAGCGGCTCCGAGGAGTGGTCACTGAAGAAGACGTCGCTTTCGCCGGCGAAGCAAGATATCTGCTGCTTCCAGTGGTCTGTCGAGCCATTGTAGGTCCAGTGGTCCGTATGTTGAGGGAATGCCTGGCTGATCTCCTGCAGTGGCTCGCCGGCGAGGCCACAACCAAGTGCGCCCAGGAACGCAAGGGAGATGCAGTCGACACCTGCAGGCTCGCAGCAGAACGCACAGAACACATCCGCCACAGGCCTACCGCCGCCATCGTGTACCCACGAACGTGTCGGATCGAATCCCGTGGCCTCGCGGGCCCAGGTCGCCGATCCAGCCGCCACGCCTGTGCCGGTGTCTGCGCCCTTGAGTGCTTCGTACACCTCCGCTATACGCGGCGGCGTTACCTGGGTCGAACCCACCGTAGGGTCATCATACGATGTCGCCAACCAGCTCGCGGTTGTCGGATCGCCGCTCCAGGCCACGGTGTGCTCGTGGGCCGATCCATAGGGGATGTCGTATTTCCAGTCCCACGTGCAATTCCACTCGTCGTCGGGATAGAGGTCCACCTCCGCATCGATGGCTGACGTCGTCTGGGGATACACGGTGACGGGAAGTTGGCTGATGGTCGTTTGGGCTTCGAAGGCCGTGCCCTCCGCGGTCCATGCCGCGTGAATGCGGACCGCTTGGGGCTCCACCGCGCCTCCCGACCAAGTGGCGTGGTCTTTGGGCCGGATCATCAGTGACAGCGATGCGGTCGACTGGCCGGCAAACAGCCCCGGATTACCTCCGCCAGCCACATCATACAGCTTGGTGTCGAGCGGGCTGTTCGGGTCATTGTCCCAGTGGCCGTCCTCATCGCCGCAGG
Source organism: Armatimonadia bacterium (assembly GCA_014730065.1). Taxonomy (GTDB): domain Bacteria; phylum Armatimonadota; class Zipacnadia; order UBA1398; family UBA1398; genus UBA1398. Next base: position 2,832 of record WJIW01000136.1, read on the forward strand.
TGATGCCACCGTGCCACGATGGGTTCTGAGTCTGGCCATCCGCCTCATCGTACATGGTCAAGCCGCCCCAGATCTGGTAGATCTCAAGCTCATGCACATGGATTGTCCCGGTCCAGTAGCCGGAAACCGTGGCATCGCGGATCGAGCTTGGTGTGCTGTAGTTGGAGGCGCTGACCGTGAAGTCGATGTCGGCCTGGGCGGTTGTCAGCTCAACCAGAGCCTCCTCGGAGCCGTCTATCGGTGCCACCATGTTGCCCGGTTGGGCCGCGGCTACCGTTGCCAGTAGGCCGCTCAGCCAGATGCTGCACATGATCCTGGCTAGCCTGTGGCGGAGTCGTGCTTTGAGTGGGGACATCACCTGTCTCCTTCCCGTCGCTTCGCCGACGGGGTCCGCGCCCAGCCTGAGGCGCGGACCCGGTCGGGTTGCTTTCGCTATCCCTCATCCTCATCGGGTAGGTCGAAGACGATGTGGAGGATGGATGGGTCGGCGTAGATCGTGCACCGGCCCCAGGGCTGCTCGCCGACGGTGTCCTCGTGGTGGAGGCCGTGGGGGGCATCGGCGCGCGGCGTGAGGAGCAGGCCCCGCCCGTTGTAGTCCTCCTGGATGTCCATAGGGACAAGTGTCAGGCTCCGTCCACAGGGTCCGAGCATCTCCACGAGTTCGGCTGCCAGCATGCCCTTCTCCGATGGCAGGTGCTCGCATCGGGCGCCTACGGTTCCGCAAAGGCGCGCGGCCTGGGTGGAGACCACCGTCAGCGCTAGCCATCCATCACCAAGGGCCCACTGCGCTACGCGGTCGCCGACGACCAAGCCCCCGTTAAGCCCCCTACTGACGTTGGGCATCCGCAGCAGTCCGACGTCAGCGGGACCACCATATGGGTGGCTGTTGAGATGTATGGCCAGACCCTCGGCGTGCGCACCCAGGCCCAGGAACTCCCGAACCCGGGCAGGGACTGGCCTTGGCGAGGCGCCTTCCCACTCTCTGCGCGGCAGCAGATGCACTCCCAGGTCGAGGACCCCTCCTGTGTAGGGACGCACTGCCGATAGGCAGTCGTCGATGGGTTGCGACTGAACGCCCAGACCGGCAAGTGTCTGCTCGGACAAGCTGGCTACGGGCTCGAGGGTCGTGCCCAGGCCACGTTCGCGCTCGGCCTCCAGCATCGCTGCAGGGGAGAACGGTGAGTATCCCGCCCGGAAGTCCCATCCGTGCGTGATCTGAGGTCTCTCGGACATCCGCTCCGAGACCAGCATGATGCTGAGTGCCACCCACTCGCCGTCGGACCAGCATGACACCCCAAAGGGCCACCAGAAGCCCGTATGCACTTCGTCCAGGCGCTCCCCCTGCCGATCCGTACTGTCGAGAACACGATGCGCGAAACGCCGGCCGGTGCCTTCGGAGGAGATCAGGCTGGTACCGCAGCCCATCACACCCGGAGGCCAGCGGATGCCCACCACCGCCACCATCTCCTCCAACGGCAGATCGACTGGCTCTGAGGCCTTCAGGAGCAGACCGGCCGCATAGGAGGTTCGGAAGACGTAGCCCTCGAGAGGCAGCCTGACTCCGTCGCTGGTTTCGATTTCCACGCTAACCTCTCCCCGGGCGGAATAGACGTTAGCCGGTCCACGAAGCGCCTCCGGCCCGGCTCCCCCCGCTAGGCGGAGGATCCGCCACGCCTTCCGAGCGGGTACCAACGCGTCGACGAACAAGGCCCGGGCACAACGGTCCAGTTCCTCCAGGGCCGCCTCGTCGGGCTGGATGGTTGGGAGCGGGTCAGCGTAGTCGGCCGTAAGACCAACTTGGTCCGCTACACCTGCGGCCAGGTGATTGCCTTCCGTTTCGGCAGGTGGACACGCCCTGAGGGCCCTTCCGCACGCGTCCGCAGTGTGCAGGCTGTAACCGACATTGGGCGCCCGACTGGGTGACAACGCATGGGCTGAGTGTGTGACTTTGTTACCGCATGCGCGCCGCCCGAGCCAGAAGCTGCCGCCCACGGCAAGCACCGCAATGAGACAGCAGGTTGCGCATAGCCTCATGATTGCACCAGGCCTAATCATGGAGACCCCCATCACTGTCCGCCACCCGCTGTGACCAGTACGTGTCCAGGTCCATTGGACACGTAGTCTTCGGGGTCTGCCACCCCGTCTCCGTCCAAGTCGGCGAGCCAGTGGCAGTAAGCATCGGTCACCCCCAGAGCCTGGTACACGTCGTAGGGGTGGGGCTTGGCAAAGATCTGTGGCGCCCATGCCCAGTACTTCCCCACGGACGTGACCAGGAAGGTCGCCTCGAACTTGTTGAACCCTCCCGCCCAGAAGCCAACATTGGTGCTGTCTGGATGGATAGGCTCGTTATCAGCATCGACCGCCCAACACTGGATGGCGCGCTCCCAATCGGTGGCAACGCCGACCTCCGGGCGTGGGTGGAGGCAAGCGACTCTAGCCGCGACGCCAACGAGGTGGAGTGCCTGGACCGCCAGCTCGCATCCTGTTATGCAATCCGCCGGGTTGGTGTACGTCTCGTAGGCATGAGTCGTCAGATTCCAGACCTGCTGTTGTCCTTGGCACATCATGCACCACACGTCCTCCGCCAGGCCCCACCAGAACCTGTACAAGGACCACGTGAGCTTAGCCGGCGAGCCGCCAGAGAGGCCGACCCACGTCGCCGCTCTCGTCCCTAGGTCTTCGGCCCAGTAAAGGCCCTCGAACCGGTCGTAGACCTCAGAGACCCTCTGCATGGACAGTTCAGCGGGGTCCACTACCGGCGCATACGAGGTGGCTACCCAGTTGAATGTGGGATCGGCCACGTCCACCGGCAGCCCAGGAGGGACCAGGGGATACACTCGATAGTGCCAGTCCCATGTGTAGTTCTCGTCGAAAGTGATGATCGAGTCGATCGTGGCGGGGACCCAGCCTTGGCCCAGCTGCTCGTACTTTGTCGCCACTGTCAGAGCTACCGGCAGTTGGTCCACCGTTACCTGAGCGGACTGCCACTGCACAGCATGGCCGTAGTGAGTCTCCTCCGGCCAGTCAGCGAACAGGCGGATCTCGGCGGGCACGACACGGCCGTCCCAGTCCGCTGGTGTCCATTGGTCATGGTCGACTGCGCGCAACTCCAGAGGCAAGTACGCGAACGCCTGGCCATCGAAGAGCAGGTACGGTGCTTGATCTACCGACCCATCACGATCATATCGTACCGACGCGATTGATGTATGGGAGTTGTCCCACCCATCGCACCCGAAGGGCACTGTAGCCCACTCAAGTGTGTCTGGGTCCTGAGGGTCCACCGGTCGCCACTCATGGGCGGCATGCGGTTGGCCTGGGGCCTGTGGGTGCGGTTGATCTTGGTAGAGCGGCAGCCCCCCCTGGTGCACTCGCCATACCTCCAGCTCATGCACATGGATTGTCCCGGTCCAGTAGCCGGAAACCGTGGCATCGCGGATCGAGCTTGGTGTGCTGTAGTTGGAGGCGCTGACCGTGAAGTCGATGTCGGCCTGGGCGGTTGTCAGCTCA